>NZ_JAUCBZ010000010.1 GCF_034676545.1 Pararhodobacter sp. | reverse complement strand
AGATAAATCAGTTTTACTCATATAAATCAACTAGTTATGGTTTCTTCGCTGTTTTCTTGGGACAAATTTGGGACGATTTGACGCATGTTTTGCATGCTCTCCCAGATGCGTTCGAGCTCGCTGGGGGACTCTGAGTCTATCCAGCGGGCATACACTTGCACGAGCATGGAGTAATCATTGTGGCCCATCTGATTAGCGATGAAGGCCAGGTTGCCGCGAGCCGTCAGATTCCAGCATGCGTAGGTGTGGCGAGTTTGATAAGGCGGGCGCGGGCGAATCTCCGCGCGCCGGATCAGATTGCCCCATTTGGTATTCCAGGCGCTGGGCACAAAGAACTCGTTGACTTCCTTTCTGCGTGCTTGAGTCTTGGGCGATAGGAAAACGCGCACGCGGTCGGTACGCGATTCGTGGCGGTTCAGCCAGACTTGCAGATCAACGGGCTTGCGATGTTTGGCGCCCTCAATAAGCACCCGCAGTGCCTCTTGAGCGGGTGGGAACAGCAAGACGGTGCGTTCCTTGTTTGTTTTGGGAACCTTGAAGGTCATGGATTGGGTTATGGATCGGCGTACCGTGATCTTGCTCAGGTCGGCGGCTACATCCTCCACAGCCAATGCCAGCAACTCACCGGGGCGCAGCCCGGTATAGACCGACAACGTGACTGCTGCCCGGTCAATCGGGTGTATGCAGCCTTTATCAATGAGCAACTGATATTCCTCGAAGCTCAACGGATCGGGGTCTTTGTGGCTTTTGGTGAAGCGGGTGCAATGCTTGGCCAGATCCTTGCAGTATCCGTTGTCTTCGCACCAATACAGGAAGCCGGAGAAGGTGGCGAGGTAGTGATTGACAGTAGAGACCGCGCGGGTGGCGATCAGATCGACTCGCAATTGCTGGATGTCTGCTGGCTTGAGTGCGTCGATTTGGCGGTCGCGGCCGATCGTCTCCAGGCAGACGTTTAGCGCGTTCTCGTAGCGTGACTGTGTTTCCGGTGTGATGTCCACCGCTTTGAGCGGCTTGTAGCGGTCGCACAGGTCGTCCAGGCGTTTGCTGGTTTGGACAGCGCTTTCCGCTGGGCGCGTGTGTGGAAACATTTCTGCTTCGTTATAGGTGCCGGTGCGCAACGCATACAGGGCCGCACTGCGCAGACGCGCAGCGTGCTTGAGGTTTGCTTTGGTGGGGTCAAGCCCAAGCGTATGCCGATGGCGCACGCCCTGGTGCATGAAGTCCACGCGGATCGATTTGCCGTGTATCCAGATGCCGGGGAAGCCGGTCTTCGCTACTGCTTCGACTGCCATCACGATGCTCCTGCTGCTTATGCTTACTCCGCCTTCGTTTGTTCGTTCAAGGGCCATTGGCCGGTCTTGAGCATGAAAAGCTCGAAAAGACCGGGAGGCATGGAACGGTCGCCCGCCTCCCAACGCTGCCATGTGCGCAGCGATACCCGCACAATTTGCGCTGCTTCCGTTTGAGTAAGGCCAGCCACGATGCGGGCATCACGAATGGTGGCGACCGGCGGGCTTTGCTGCTTCGTCGATTCAGACATAGACAAGAATGGTGGAAACCTGCGCGTATGCACCCAGTCCGCGAATTATATACGACCATTGGTCGTATTGCAAAAGCTGCCATTCCGTATTGGTGACGGGTGCTTATGTCTTGCAATCGTCACTCAGAAGGATCTGGCGTGCGCCGTGCTTTCCACCCATCGCTCGAACTCGGCAAGGTTCAAAAAGATGCGGCCATCCGGCGCTTTGCGCCAGATGCGACCTTCCAGCCAAATTCCACCTTTGACCTTGTGGCGCACCGCGTTCTCGCTGTAGCCAGTGACTTCGGCAAACCGCTTGACGAGTACCCATCGGCTTGGATTGCTCACGGCGTTCTCCCTGTGTGCCGGCACCATACCGGTGATTGAAATGACATAGAAGCATTGTTGCCGGAGCCCGTCGTTAAGGAAACTTGTGTGGGCGTAGATAGGCGTAGGAGAGCCTGGAGATAGTGTCGCTGATAAGTTGATTGAGCTTGGCATCCCGGCGTGCCGCCGTCGGGTTCGCGGGCTGCGCCCCGCGCTTTGTGCCGAATCCCGGCCATCCGGCATTGACCCCTGATGCCTTCGGCCCTTGTGGGCCTGCGCGCTGCGCTTGCCAAAAGCAGGTAGTGCAATGGGCGGGGAGTGGGCGACCACAAAAAACATTCGCTATCATATTAAAATTGCCCACTTAGAACGATGGGCCGGCTTTCGTTTTTTATAGGCCGTATACATCAACAAAAAAACGACGGCAGTGAGGAAATCGATTTGTTTAATCTGTTGGTGCAATACAGTCCCTGGGGCGCGGGGCGCGACACAGTTCCGGTTGATCGGTTGTTTGAATACACCGACGGTGACATTGCTGCATCCTTTCGTGATGGTGATCAGATCGCCCTCGACCGCCTTATCCGCCTGCCGTGCGTTTTCATGGAAGAGGGCACTGGCGATCAGCTGGCCAGGGTGGGGACAATCACGCGCGCTCGGCATGTCGGGCGGGAAATTGCCATTGAATATACCTTTGATATGGATATCCCGCCCCTCTTGAACAGCGCAATTTTCGCGAACAGGATCGATTTCGATATGCCTCGTGACTTCGAGTTCTCTCGAAGCCATTGGGCAGTAAAGGACGTGGACCTTTACAGGGTTCTTATCCGAAATACGCAGTCGCGTCGACAGCGTCCTTCCGTATTCAATATCACGGAGCATGAGCGGATCGAACCAATGCTGCTTTCGGCCATGATGCCGTTTGACGCTCCCTTCACGCCTGTTTATGAAACGCTTCGACAGACCGCAGAAGTCGTCGGACTTCGCTGCCGTCGCGCTGATGATATCTGGGAAAATCCCGCGATCATTCAAGATATCGTCTCCTTGATCGATCGTTCGCGCGTTGTTATCTGCGATTGTACAAATCGCAACCCAAACGTCTTCTATGAAATTGGTATAGCCCATACCTTGGGTCGTGAAGTTATTCTCATCACCCAGAACGCCAGCGACATACCGTTTGATCTCCGCCACCTTCGCTATGTGGCGTACCTGAATAACGCAGAGGGCCGCCAGGTCTTAGGTCAAACGCTCCAGCGACGCTTGGAAGCTATCGTGGAGGGCTAGTAGGTGCACCAAGGCTTCGAAGACGCGCCCTTGCTCTGTTGGTCGTGTTCCTCCAGCAAAAAGGTGAGATAGCTGCGTGCGAGGTTGCAGTACAGGCGCGCCTCGTGCGGCTGGATTGCGATGCCTTCTTTGAGATCGGTCCCGTGACGGACACCGCCTCCGGTCGGCGATGAAAGGTAGCCGTGCAAGGTCGTCATCCAGGTCATAATATTTTCCTGTGCCTTGCCTCGCTCCCGTTTTTTCATCTCGTTAATGATCGGTCCGAAATACTTCCCCTGAATCGTCACTGTGTCCTCACCTAAGCCTCGAAATGCTGTAGTGATTGATTCCAGAAGGAAGAGGATTTCTTGAACCGCACGTCGGCCCTGACCAATATCGAGCTGCCGTTCGGATTCCGCCAAGCACTCGTTAATAAGCGCGCGGGCTTGCTCATCCAGCGATGGAGCCTGACGCGGAACCGTGATCGGCGTATAGGTGCGTGTTGCGATTAAATCCGGCGGTTGTATTTCATAGCCCGCATCATGTTCCGCCAAGATAGCATTGATGATTTGGACGTCTGGTACGCCCATGCCGGATTGTTCGAGATCGTCGCAGCAATTCCAAAAAGCCTCGATAAACACAGGCGCATTCTCAGCCGAGTTATCCATCAACCGAGAGAGATCGCTCCACGCCCAATCCAAGCTGCTGCTTCGGCCATTTCCGCCGAACCGGCTTTTGCAACGCTCAACCGTTTGCCATATATCATCCTGCGCTGCGATTTTTTCGATCAAGTCGTAAAAATTGCGGACAACGTTTTTCGGAATAGGCCCTGGGCTTTTGAAACGCCACGCTTTATCGAAGTTGAGCAATTTACTTGTCCTCTTGAATCTAGGAGTCTCTACCAATGATCGCTTCCAAGATACAACGGATATCTGGACGTCCAAATTTTGTTGCGCCTGGATGGGCACTTATGGCCGATTCCAGTAATCAGGCTATCAAATGTATCAAAAAAAAACGGGATGGTGCTCCATGTCCTCAATGCATCACGCAATCAACTCATAGCGTCTGCGCTCCGCGCACCGCGCTGCTCCACGTTCGCTATCACTCATCCCTGACGGGACTGGCCTTGGCCAGCCTTCCACATCCCTGACGCCTACGGCCCGGCTTCCCTGCTTCGGGCCTGCGCGCTGGCGCTTGCCTGCGGGCGACACCAAAGACCTGGCCGTTGCCTGCCCAGCCATCTTTCCTGTCTTCATCACCTTGTCCGCGACTGTAGCCCGTGGCCGCGTGCCGTCAAGGCGCGCCAGGCCGTGTCCTCGGCTGCGCCTGTGGGCCGCACCAACCTGACGCTTGTTTCCTTGACGGCCCACGTTCGTGGGCTCCTGACCGTCGCGGGCGACGAACTCTGGAAAGACGGTGGCAACGAGGCCAACCGGGTTCTTCGTGCCGACCGCACATCAACAGCTCAAAAGCTTGGGCTTCCGAATCTTGGAATCCGGTGTGCGGTGAACAGCAAACCCCTTCTTTGTCAGGAGAAATCCCATGCTTGCATCCCGCTTCGGTTCCCATTCCCCGGTGCTTCGCAGCGACCGACCGCTGTCGGACGATCAGATCAGGGCCGTGGTTCCGTCCATCTATGCCGATGCCCCACACGAAAGCCGTTCAGAACGCTACCGCTACATCCCTACGGCGGCGGTACTGACGGAGCTACGGAAAGAGGGTTTTGAACCCTTCATGGTGACGCAGACCCGAGTACGCAACGAAGACCGACGCGAACATACCAAGCACATGATTCGCCTGCGCCACGCCAATCAAGTGAATGACAGCATCGCCAATGAAATCATTCTTTTGAACTCGCACGATGGCACAAGCAGCTACCAGATGTTGGCCGGGGCGTTTCGTTTCGTGTGCAGCAATGGCCTTGTATGCGGCGATGCCGTGGCCGATGTTCGCATTCCCCATAAGGGCGACATTACCGGCCAAGTCATCGAAGGCGCTTATGAAGTGTTGGACGGTTTCGAGCGGGTGCAGGAATCCCGCGAAGCCATGCAGGCCATCACACTGGATGATGGCGAAGCCGAAGTATTCGCCCGCGCAGCGCTGGCCCTGAAATACGACGACCCGGATAAGCCCGCGCCCATCACGGAAAGCCAGATTCTGATGCCGCGCCGGTTTGATGACCGTCGCCCCGATCTGTGGATGACCTTTAATCGCTTGCAAGAAAACCTGATTAAAGGCGGTTTGCGTGGCCGCAGCGCCAACGGTCGCCGCCAGAGTACCCGAGCCGTGCAAGGCATTGATTCCGATATTCGCCTGAACCGTTCCCTGTGGCTGCTGGCCGAGGGTATGCGCCAGTTGAAAGCCTGATTCCCCTACGCGGCAGGGGCAGGCAGCCACCCTTGCCGCGCTTTTCATGGCTGCACTGCAAAACCTCAAGGAGTTTTCACCATGAACGCGATCAATCAAACCGAAACCCAAGTCATCGACACCGCTACGCAGGAAGTCGCCGCCCCGGCGCAAAACCGGATTGTCGTGCCACTATCGCAGCTTCGCGCTTCCAAGCGCAATGTACGCAAGATCAGGCAGTCTGTTGATGCCCTGGCCGAGAGCATCGCCCGCGTGGGGCTGCTGCAAAACCTGACCGTCATTCTGGCCCGCGACGGCGAACATTACGAAGTCGTGGCCGGTGGCCGCAGACTGGATGCGCTCAAGCTGCTGGCAAAGACCCGCCGCATTCCGAAGGATTGGGCGGTGCCGTGCCTGCTGGTGGCCGACGCCAGCGCCCGCACCGTCAGCCTGACGGAAAACGTGCAGCGTGAAGCCATGCACCCCGCAGACCAGTTTGAAGCGTTCGCCGCGCTGGTGGCCGAAGGCCGACCCATCGAAGACATCGCGGCTGATTTCAGCGTGACCCCGCTGGTGGTGCAGCGCCGTTTGAAGCTGGCGAATGTATCGCGGCGTCTGCTGGCCGATTATCGTGCCGATGCCGTCACCCTTGAACAGTTGATGGCGCTTGCCATCACGGATGACCATGCGGCGCAGGAAGCCGCGTTCTATGAAGCGCCCGAATGGCAACGCCAGCCGCACGCTTTGCGTGACCGGCTGACCGAGCGGGAGATTGACGCAGGCCATGCGCTGGTGCGTTTCGCCGGGCTGGATGCCTACGAAGCCGCAGGCGGTGGTATTCGCCGTGATCTGTTCGCGCAGGATGATCGCGGCGTGTATGTCACCGATGCGGCGCTGTTGGACACGCTGGTGCGCCAAAAGCTGGACGAACACGCGGCCACCGTGAAGGCCGAGGGCTGGGCATGGGTGGATGCCACGGCTGCCGCGACCTATGCAGACCTGCAAGCCTTCCAACGCGCCCCGCGTGAGCGGCGCAACCCTACCAAGCGGGAAAGCGACCGCATGGACAAGCTGGAAACCAAGATGCAGGCCATTGGTGAAGCGATTGATGCCGCATTGGAAGATGACGACGAGGAAAAGGCCGACACCTTGCAGGAGGAAGGCGACAGCCTGGGCGAGCAATTGCAGGCGCTGGAAGATCGCCTGCTGGATTACGCCCCGAACGTCAAAGCCGCCGCCGGTGCCATTGTGACGCTGGACCGACAAGGTGAAATGGTGGTGCATCGTGGCCTGATGCGCGAAGCCGAAGCGAAGGCACTGCGCACCTTGGAACGGCTGCGGCAGGGTTTCAGTGGCGAGGATGATGCAGACAGCGATGGCGAGGACGACGAGCAGCCCAAGGCCGCTTCCCTGTCCGACCGGCTGGTGCAGCGTTTGAGCGCCCACCGTACCGCCGCGCTGCAAATCGAGCTGGCCCGGAATCCACAAGCCGCCCTGGCCGCTGTGGTGCATGGCATGGTGCAGACGGTCTTGCAAAAGGGGTATTACTATCGTGATAGTTTGCCGCTGGAAATACGCCTGATCGTGCAAGACCGGCTGGAAAGCATGGCCCCGGACTGGCCGGAATCTCCCTCCGCCGTGGCGCTGGCCGAACTGCAAAAAGCCATAGGCGAGGACTTGCCGCAGGATAGCGCCGAATTGTTCGCTGTCTTGCTGGCAAAACCGCAAGATGCACTGGTGCGGCTGCTGGCGGTGTGCGCGGCGGCAAGCGTGGATGTTGTCACGCCTCGCGCTACCGCGCAGCAACCGGGTGTGGCACTGGCGCAGGCCGTGGGACTGGACATGGCGGCATGGTGGCAGCCGACTGCCGAGGGTTATTTCAAGCATGTATCCAAGGCCGTGATTCTTGATGCCGCGGGCGAGTTCGCGCCCGATGAGGTTTCCCGGCTGGCGAAGCTGAAAAAAGCCGATATTGCCAGCGAAGCGGAACGGCTGGTGGCCGGGTCGGGATGGATGCCCGCTATTTTCCGGGTTGAAGGCCCGCAGGATATGGCGACAGACGAAGACGGCGCAACCGCCGAGGATGGCGGAACGCCCACTGCCATTGAGCCCGCTGATGTAGTCGCCGCATAA
The DNA here is from genome assembly GCF_034676545.1 of Pararhodobacter sp. Taxonomy (NCBI): domain Bacteria; kingdom Pseudomonadati; phylum Pseudomonadota; class Alphaproteobacteria; order Rhodobacterales; family Paracoccaceae; genus Pararhodobacter; species Pararhodobacter sp. The sequence continues at coordinate 49,131 of NZ_JAUCBZ010000010.1, read as the reverse complement.
CTTTGACGATAGGCCAGCGCCCCGGTTCCAGCCGGGGCGCTGGCTGTCTTCATCGGTTCAGATCCCACCGGCCCCAACTCCGTTCCGTCATTGGGGCCGGTGGTCAAAAATCCGGGCGCTGCATCGCCGCGCCCGGAGCCAACAACCAAACCAAATCAGCAGATCACCGTCTTCGCGGTGATCTGTGGCGTTGAAACAGCCGTGCGCCAACGCTGGGTTCTTGCTTAATTCGCAATTCATTATAATATAACCCCCTATACTATATTGAATGGCTGATTTTCATGTCCCATACGTCCCGCCAGAAAGACAAGCTGATCTCCCGCGTCCGTCGAATCAAAGGGCAATTGGAAGGCATTGAACGCGCCCTGGATTCGGAAGCGGCATGTGCGGAAGTGCTGCGTCAGATCGCATCGGTTCGCGGTGCCGTCAACGGGTTGACGACAGAGGTGATGGAAGATCACTTGCGCGAACATGTCCTGATGGCCGAAACCGACAAGGAACGCCACCAGGGTGGCGAGGAAATGATTGCGGTCATCCGGGCCTACATGAAATGACGCCTTGCCCGCACGCCGCTTGCGATATACAGGAATCCTGATGACGACGAATACTATACCGGCCCCGGGCCACGATCACTTTTTTCTCGGTAGCGACCACCAGCGCAATGAACGCAGGGTGTGGCTGGTCATTGCCCTCACGGCCGGCATGATGCTGGTGGAGATCATTGCCGGTACCTTATACGGCTCAATGGCGCTCGTGGCTGATGGCTGGCATATGTCCACGCATGCCGGAGCCATGTTGATTGCCGTGCTGGCTTATCGTTTCGCGCGCAGGCATGCGGGCAATCCGCGTTTCTCCTTCGGCACCGGCAAGCTGGGTGATTTGGCTGGTTTTGCCAGTGCAGTGCTGCTGGCCCTGATCGCTTTGCTGATTGGCTGGGAAAGCCTTATACGGCTCACCCAACCGATTCATATCGATTTCAATCAGGCGATTGCGGTGGCCGTCGTGGGGCTGGTTGTCAATCTGGTGTGCGCCTGGCTGCTGAAAGATGATCACGCGCATCATGGACATCAGCACCACGGCCACCATCATGGTCACAGCCATGTTCATCATCATAGTCACGATGACCATCACACGCCGGGCAAAGGCCGCGACAACAACCTGCGTGCTGCCTACTTGCATGTGCTGGCCGATGCGCTGACTTCAGTGTTGGCTATTGCCGCGCTGCTCGTGGGGAGCGGCTACGGTTGGACATGGGCCGATCCGGCCATGGGGGTTGTCGGCGCGCTGGTGATCGTCCGTTGGTCATGGGGGCTGATTCGCGACTCCGGCAGTGTGTTGCTTGACGCCACAACTGAAAGTGGGCAAGTGCAGCAGGAAATCCGGGAAGTGTTGGAGCCAACAGGCGACCAGATAACGGATCTGCATGTCTGGCAGGTTGGCCCCGGCCATTTTGCGGCCATCGTCTCGTTGATCGCCCGCAATCCCCAGGAATCCGAGGACTACAAGACGCTGCTGGCACCGATCCACGAGCTGTCGCATGTCACGGTTGAAGTGCAGCGCGTAGCAAATTTTTCCGCGTAACTCTTTGAGCGGTCGAGACTGGAACGTGTCGGCAAAAGCATCGCTGCGTGCTCGACCAAGTTTCAGGCGGCTTTGACCTCAATGGACAAATAGCAGCCCATCCAGGCGCAAGGCACGGAATGACAAGGGCTGTCATAAAGTCTTCATCGTTTATGCACAGGCTTGCGCACAGAATCTGTGGATAAATCCGTGCGTGTCGGCGCACGCGCCGCCGGGCTTTCGGGCTGCGCCCCGTGCCGACCTTGCCGTCACGGCCATTCGGCTTCAATCCCTCACGCCTTCGCATCGGTGGCGCTGTGCACTCTCGCTTGCACGTTGCGCGATCCGCAACGATTACTGTCTGGCTGCGTTTCACGCAGAGGGTGACAACGCAACACCCAGTGACACGGTGGGGGCTGTTTTGCTTCCGGTCATTGTGTCATGCCGTTCTTATTTTCAAGGGCGGCGCGTCGCCGTGGGCGCCGCTTGCGGCCGCTGGCCGTCTTCGACCCTTGAAACCTGCGCTGCGCCATGCCTTCGGGTTCCGGGCAATCCCGCCCTGAACACTGGAGAGTATCATGAACAACACCATCGCCGCACTGAGCTATGACAACATGGACGAGGCATGCACCCTGTATGTACGCAGTCCCAGTGGCCGCTACAAGTTGGCCAGCGACGAGCAGATTCTGGCGGCGGGCCGTACCGCTGCGGAAAGTCTGGTTTCCCAATCTTCGCCGGTCGATCAGCCGACCAAGGTGAAGCAGTTTTTTCAGGCCAAATTGGCCGGGCTGGGACACGAATGTGCTGCCTTCTTGTATCTTGACTCACGTTTCAAGCCGATTCGCTATATCGAGCAGGGTCCGGGGACGTTGAGCCAGGCCAGCGTCTATCCCCGCGAGATCGTCAAAACGGCGCTGCGCTTGAACGCTGCCGCGCTCATCATGGCGCATAACCATCCGTCGGGTTCAACCGAGCCAAGCATCGCGGACCTGAACCTGACCAAGCATCTGAAAAACGCGCTGGCGCTGATAGACGTACGGCTGCTTGATCATGTCATCGTGACGGCGGCCAGCACGGTTTCACTGGCAGAGCAGGGGCAGATGTAAAGCCCCGACAACCGCACAGGGCGCAATGTCCTGTGCGGTTGTCGGATAAGCAGGCTCAAGTGCTTGCGGCTTCTTCTATATGGCGCCCCGCCACAGGCGGTGCGGGCAAAGCTACGCCTTGGCTTGCTGGCGCAGGTTGCACGCAAGCGTGCAGTCCTCGATGCTGGCGGTTGTTTGTCTGGACATCTCGAGGGGCGGTTTACCAACATGCCGCCCAGCCTGGCTTATGAAGCTTCCACACCACATTTTCAAAGGCAGCGCCGCAGCGTGCGGCGGGGAGGTTTTCGCCCCACATCGGCAGCCTGGTTCTTGCCCGCATCAGGGCGCTGGCCGGTCGAGCGTATATGCGGTGAAACCGAGTTCGCCATCTCTCCTTGCAGGAGGGTCGGCCTGTACGTCCTTGTCTTGTCGTGAATCCTGGCGGGGGACGGCTGCGCCTTGGGCTATGGGCCGCAACCGTCCAGCACAAACAATTTCCCCTGCGCTACGCGCATTCCTCGCGAGGCAAATTCTGTGTGCTTTCCGGCCCTCCACGCTGTTACGGCCGCTGGCGCGGTGCAGCCCGCCCACCCCCGCCGACCGGATCACAACAAGGACGCACTGGCGCGACCTTGAATTCCTGAAAGGAGTATCACCATGGCTACCATCGGCACCTTCACCGCAGATACCAACGGCTACACCGGCACCTTGCGCACCCTGACGCTTAACGTCAAGGTCAAGCTGGTCGCCAACGACAAGGGCGAAAACGGCAAAGCCCCCGACTTCCGCCTGCAGGCCGCCGGCTATGACATCGGCGCGGCGTGGAAGAAAACCAGCGAGGCCGGGCGGGAATACCTGTCGGTGACGCTGGATGACCCCTCATTCGCGGCCACCGTCTATGCTCGCCTGATCGAAGGCGAGGACGGCACGCATGACCTGCTGTGGACGCGCAGCAAGCCGCAAACGGCTTAAAGCCCTACGCCCCGCCTTTTGGCGGGGCGTATCCACTCAAAGGCCTATGGCGGCACAGCCCCCACAGGCCTTATGGTTAAACCTTACCTTCGGTAAGCTGGGTTTCTGTCTGGGTCATGAGCACTGCCGTGCTACATTCCAGCGCTTCGGCGATCTTGAAGATAATCGCCAGCGTGGGCATGTGCTCGCCGCGCTCAATCTTGCCCAGGTGCGAGCGTTCGATGCCCGCGAGGTTCGCCAGCATTTCCTGGGCAATGCCGCGTTCCGTGCGCAGCGCACGCACCGCACTGCCGAAGGCCTGGGCCAGTTCGGCATCAAAGGTGGTGGCGCCGGGTGGCCGGCCGCGCTGTACGGGTCGCTTCTGCATAGACAGAAGCGTCGTTTGGCGGCACAATTAAAACCACGTTATCTTTAACTCATTCATCGGGATTTCGTCTTTTCTTGTGTAATTAATGAAATCCGTAAGTGTGGATTCCTTAAAAGCGGAGAATCACAATCGTGCTTTTCATGGCTTGCACATAAACGGCATTACGATTGCCCGCTTTTACGGATTCGAGAAAAACCGCTTTCGGGGCTTTACGCGAACGCACAAAGACAGATCGGCGGCTTTACGCTTTGGCAGAACACACGTGAATCATCCACTCATTACCGACGACGAACGCGCACAACTGCTCGCCCACGGTCAGGCACGCGCCGCAGGCCAGCGCATCGACCCGCTGCCCGTGGTGCGGATCTTCACGCCGGACGCCCATGCCACCTGGCTACTGGTCAGCCTTGACCCGAGGGATGGCGATACGGCTTATGGCTTGATCGACTTGGGGATAGGCATGCCGGAGCTGGGAACGGTGCAGCTTTCCGCCTTGGCGGCTATCGTCGGCCCGCGCAAGCAGCCCGTAATGCGTGACCGCTATTTCCAGGCTGTGCGTCCGCTCTCGGAATATGTACGCCTGGCGCAAGAAAACGGTTCCATCACGGATTGAAGCCGACGGCTGCGATCAAAACGCGCAGTCCATCCAACGCAGTCCATCTAATCAAGGCGCATTGAGACTATTTCAGTCATAGTCAAGACCAGCAGAGTCTGAATCATGGGCCTTGCACAAATACGCGACGGCCCAGACTTAAAGAGTCATGATCTTTTGCGGGATATGCGGCAGGGTGATAGACGCTGATTGCTGATTTTTCAGCGGAGCCATCGTCGCATTCTGATTGTCAGCGCAACGGTTAAGACGCAATCGGGCTTGATATTTTCAGTTTCATTTGATGCGATTGGTATTCAGATATTAACGTATTGAAACTGCGTTGTGTGCATTTTGCGATGAGGTGGCCCCGCTGGATGAAAGGGGGTTTGCCTTATGGTCGATTTGCGCCTCAAGCACTGGCATCCGGTTGCTGCGTATCTCTACGTTCTGCATCTGGATGGCCCGGCACTGGCCTGGGAATACCTGCGCCGTCATCCCGAGTACAGGCACGACTGGTTGCATCGTCTTCAGCGGCCAGACGCGGCGCAAAATTGGGGCTTGCGTCTGCTGGAAGACCCCACCCTGGATGCGCGTGACGCGCATCCTATTTGGTTCCCCGACTCTTATGGCGTTCATCTTTACCCGGACGCCGACCCCATGCCGGATGCTGAGCGGTTCGCGCTCTGGCCCATCCCCGGAGACAAATTCCTGATGCACGACGGCGTGCGCCTGGTGCTGCGGGTGCGCTGGCCGGGTGGCTGCCTGCGGCTTGCGCTCGCCCCTGGTCTGGCCGACGGCATGGCCTATGTCTATGCCGTGCGCGCCGGCGCCGACCTTCTGGCGCACGCACAAGCGCTCACGCTGGAAATGAGCAAGCTGGCCCTGGCCAGCAACGCCATTCCCATTGCCGTCGTGCGGCCCCGGCCCGCCTTGTCGGCCCTGCAGGAGCTGCACACCTTGCAGGCGCTCGATGCCACCCTGGCGGGGGCATCTTTGCGCGACATCGCCGAAGGGCTGTTTGGTTCCAAGACAGTGGCCCGAGATTGGCATGCCGACGGTGCTTTGCGCGCCCGCATGCGGCGCCTGGTGCGCCGGGGCGACACGCTGATGCGCGGCGGCTACCGCCGCCTGGCACAGCTTCCCGCGCCGGTACAGGGACGTTCTTCACCCCCTGCAAAACGTCCCTGAGCAGGTCGCCCGACTTGGTTGAGACTGTCTGCATCCGGCCCTGCTATGTGGCCGGGCGCTCTCAACCGATGGAGGCTCACCCCATGCGACCAGCACCCTTACGGCCTGCCGCCGTTCCCGCCACTGCGCCCGCGCAGCCCCAACGCTACCTCACCAATGACGAAGCCGCCGACTACCTGCGGTTGTCGCCGCGCACGCTGGAAAAGCAGCGCGTGATCGGCGGTGGCCCGAAGTTTCGCAAATTCGGGCGGCGCGTTATGTACGCCGTGGCTGATCTGAATGCCTGGGCTGATGCGCGCAGTTATGAGGCCACGTCCGACCCGGAATACGCCGAACGCCATGCGGGTGATTATCGTGACGGTCGCTGATCGTCTGCCCGCTGTCGGCCATCACCATGCCCCGATCGCCCGCCGCGCAGCGACCGCAGCAGGAACAGCTTGCCCTGTTCCGTGCCTTGCCCGGCGACATGGCGCCGCGCGATGCTCAGGATCTGATGGCCTATCCCTTTTTTTCGCTGGCGAAGTCGCGGCGCGTTGCGCCCATCGACTTTCGCAATGGGAACGTCACCATCCGCGTGGAAGGCACTCAGGAGCACGGTATTGCCACGATCTGGGATGCCGACATCCTGATCTGGGCTGCGTCGCAGATTGTGCAGGCACGCGATGCTGGCATCACGCCTTCGCGCTGGATACGCGCCACACCCTACGAAATCCTGCGCTTTATCGGGCGCGGTACGTCCTTGCGCGACTACCAGCGCCTGAAAGCGGCGCTCGACCGCTTGCAATCGACCAGCGTGGCAACGTCCATCCGCGAAACCACGGGGCGGCGGCTGCATCGGTTTTCGTGGATCAACGAATGGAAGGAGTTGGCCGACGCCGACGGCAAGCCGCTGGGCATCGAACTCATCTTGCCAGACTGGTTCTATGCGGGCGTGCTCGATGCCGCCCTGGTGCTGACCATCGACCCGGCGTACTTCCGGCTGACTGGCGGTATCGAACGCTGGCTGTACCGGCTGGTGCGCAAGCACGGCGGCAAGCAGCCGGAGGGCTGGCGCTTCGATTTTCGTTACCTACATCAGAAGTCCGGCAGTACCGCCAAGCCCGCCGACTTTGCCTGCGACCTGCGCGCCCTGGTGGCCAAGCAGTCACTGCCTGGCTACGTGTTGGGGATCGAGCTGCTGCCGGCCGAAGGCCGCGAACGGCTGAGCTTCCGACCAGTGCCGCCCACGGCACGGGGATAAGTTTGTGGAGAAGCTGTGAGTATCCTGTGAATAGTGTCGTGCTATCAGGCGTCTCCGGTATCGTGCTATCGGGCGTGGGACTATCGTGCTATCAGGCGTGCCAATCGGCTGCAAAGCCGTGCCTGCACTGGGTTTGCGCGCCCCTTAACTTATCTAACTTAACTACTCTAACGATTGATAAAGGCCTGCCACCACGATGGATAGACCCTGAAAAGGGAAATCCCCGGCAGCTTGGAGGACGTAATCAGCCGAAAAACCAAACCCGTTTGGCAAGGCAAAAACAGCCCGGTTTTCCAGATCGGAGGGCTGCGCCATGATCGTTGCCTTGCTCAATCAGAAAGGCGGGGTGGGCAAGACCACGCTGGCCACGCACATCGCCGGAGAACTCGCGCTGCGCCGTCAGCAAGTCATTCTGCTGGATGCCGACCCGCAGGGTTCATCCCTGGACTGGACACAGCGCAGAAGCCAGCAAGGCTTGCCAAAGTTGTTCAGCGCCGTGGGCCTGGCACGCGAAACACTGCATCAGGAAGCGCCGGAACTCGCCAGGCGGGCCGATCACGTGGTCATTGATGGCCCACCCAGAATCGCCGCCTTGGCGCGCTCCGCGCTGCTGGCAGCCGATTACGTGCTGGTTCCTGTGCAACCCAGCCCTTACGACCTGTGGGCCAGCGCTGAAATGGTGGCGCTGATCCGCGAGGCCCAGGTGTTCCGACCTGCTTTGCAAGCGGCCTTTGTCATCAACCGACGGGTCAGTACCACGGTGATCGGACGCGAAGCCCGTCGGGCGCTGGCCGAGCAGCCATTGCCGGCGCTGCGCGCCGAGGTTCGCCAGCGGATCGTCTTTGCCGACAGCGTGGCCGCCGGGCGGTTGGCACGCGAAACGGCGCCTGATAGCGCGGCGGCGCGTGAGATCACCGCGCTGGTCGATGAACTGCTGCGGTGGCCGACATGACAGCCAAGCCACCACCGAACAGCAAACGCACGGCCAGGCGCGTGGGCATTGGTGCGCGTCCGCCCGCGAATCCGCACGCTGAAGCGTGGATTCGCCAGGGCGACGCCGACGCGCTGAATAAAGGCGATCTCTACACCGCTCGCCTGACGCTGGACATTACCTCTGCCCTGCGGGCGCGCATCAAGGTCTCGGCCTTCACGCAAGGCGTGACTATGGCCGAGCTGCTGCGCGGTCTGCTGGAGCGTGAATTCCCAGAACGTCGCAAAGAGGACACGCCATGAATAGCTTGGTTTCGCCTACCGCTTGCGCAGGTACGGCGGCGTCACTGCCTCCTTCCGCCGCGCTTGCCCTTCACGCCAACCGCGCACCGCTGACGCGGGTGGCGTTGGCCACAATCGAGCCGCATTTCAATCTTTACCTGCGTTTTGGTGAACCGGCACACACGCTGCGGCTGGACCGCTGGCGGCGCTGGGCGGTGTTTCTGCCGGGCGCGGTGCTATGCCGCATCCGCTGGCAGGCCAACGATTACGGCACGGTGCGCTGGCAGCTTATGGTGATGCAGGCTTGCACACCGCTGGACGCGGCGCAGCGCATCCCCGGCGTGCAGCCGGGCGCACGCCTGTTGCTGCACGTTGAAGGCGATGCCAATGTACGCGCCGTGCTGCAACGCATGGATGCCATTGAGTCACTGAGCATCGCTCCCGCCGCCGTCTCGCCCGCGTACTGGCGCACGCTCGCCAATCGGCTGGCGGCGCGTCAGTCTTTGCCCGACTACACCGCCGAGCGGCACGCCGCCTGGCTGGCCGGGCGGGCCTTGTCATGATGCCAGTTGGTACGTTCAATAAGGCCGCTGAAACCGGGCCGCATCCTCGTTTGCGACTGCGCACTCGCATCGTGCTGGCGGGTTTCGCCGCTGTTGGCCTCGCGGCGCTGGCCTGGAAGGCTTTTGTGTCGCCGCTGCCGCGCCTGATCTACAACCCGTCCGACAGTGTGGCGGTCGGCTGGTATCGCGTGCAGCCGCTTGAACAAGGGGCCACCTCATTGCCACGTTCCTTGTCCGTGGGCAGCATCGTCCTGACCCGATTGGCTGCCGACGCCGCTGCACTGGCCGCGCAGCGCGGCTATCTGCCTGCACACATTCCGCTGCTCAAGCGTGTGGGCGCGGTCGCGCCGCAACACGTCTGCATCGTGGCCGGTCAGGTGCGCATCGACGGCATGCCGGTGGCCGCCGCGCTGCCTGCCGATCGGCTGGGCCGTCCGTTGCCATCCTGGCCGCAGTGCCGGCCATTGATGGCGGGCGAACTGTTCTTGTTGAGCGCCACGAATCCCGCCTCATTCGACAGCCGTTATTTTGGCCCGGTCAGCGCAGCCGCCGTGATCGGCATCGCGCACCCGGTCTGGCATGAGGTGCAGCCATGAAAGCCGCCGATTCAATGCACGTCGCGCTGCATGTCATCGTGCTATCAGGCGTGTCCTGCTTAGGGTTGCCGTCATGTCGCCGCATCTGCCGTGCGGATGTCAATCCTGTGTATTGGACACTGCACGCCGCGCAACCTCCGGCGCAGCCGTTCCACGTGCAGGCGTCGTGCCTCGAACGCGCATGGCCTGCGGCCTCTGGCGCATCCATCGGCGCGTTCGCCGGTGCGCGGGCTGCTCGCAGCACAGCGTCACCGGGCCGCCGACGCCGGGAGCGAAAGCGACAGGCAAAGGCGGAAGGCAAGACAAAAGGGGGCGACACCGAGCCGCCCACAAAGCCAGTCTGCACATGGGGGTAGCACGGCACGAGGCGGCTTCGCCGCCGTGCCGCTGGGGGCGCGCGGCCCGCACTAAGATGGGGTGGTCCGTGTGCTTCGCACGACCGACTACGCCACAACTTCAGTCAGAGATTGCAGGGAGCGCAGCCATGACCGACCACCGTGATGACAATTTCCGGGTGCGCCCCAGCGCGCCAAAAAACCGGGGTAAGGGTCAAGGCCAGGGTTTTGTTTCGAGGGTTCTCAAGCAGACGGGCAAGGCTAGCGGTGGCAAGTCCTCCATGCGCCATTCCGCAGCCAGGGGCAACGGCACACGAGCAGGCCAGCGACCCGGTTCACGGCTTGGGCGCGGCCATACGGCGGCGCGCTTCGCGGGCGCGAATCTGACGCCATTCTCGCGGCGCGTGACCATCAAGACCTTGCTGGTCAATCAGCGCCAAGCCAGCCCGCAGTCGCTTGCTAAACACCTGCGCTACATCGAACGCGACGGTGCGGGCCGTGATGGCAAACCGGGTCGGGCCTATGGGCCGCAGGCGGACGTTACCGATCTGGATGCCTTCAAGGAACGCTGCGCTGATGACCGGCACCATTTCCGCTTCATCGTCTCGCCCGAAGATGGTGCTGAGTTGGATGACCTGCGCACTTATACCCGGCATCTGGTGAACCGCCTGGAGGCTGACCTGGGTACGCGCTTGGATTGGGTGGCGGTGGATCACTGGAATACCGACAACCCCCACACCCACCTGATCGTGCGCGGACGCGACGATACCGGAAAAGATCTTATCATCGCGGGCGACTATATCGAGCAGGGTTTCCGCCATCGTGCCGCCGAACTGGCGACGGAATGGCTAGGGCTACGCACCGAGCTGGAGATTCAGCAAATTATGCAGCGTGAGGTAGAGCAGGAACGATGGACAAGCCTGGATCGCACCCTGCAACGGGAGATCAGCGGCGATGGCCGGGTACATATCAAACGCTTCAACGAGCCGAAACTACAACGCCGGCGTCCGCTGCTGATCGGTCGCCTGCAATGCTTGCAGCGTCTGGGACTGGCCGAAGAAATGCAGCCCGGCATCTGGGCCGTTCACACCGACGCCGAGAAGACCTTGCGCGCCTTGGGCGAGCGTGGCGACATTATCCGCACCATGCAGCGGGCCATGAGCGGACAACAGCGTGAACTTGCTGTGTTCGAGCCGGCCGATGATGGTCGCACCATCGTTGGTCGCATAGCGGCCAAGGGGCTGGATGATGAACTGCACGACCGGGGCTATCTGGTGATCGACGGTGTAGACGGTAAGGCCCACTACGTTGCGCTCAATGTCCGCGACGAACCTGCCAACTATCCCATCGGCGCGGTGGTGGAAGTGAAAGGTTCTGCCGACGTTCGAGCTGCTGACCGCAACATCGTGGAGCTAGCAAGCAACGGTCTATATCGCACCGATCATCACCTCGCGATTGAGCAAGGCCGAGCCAAGGCTGGCCGTGACCCACAGGAGGTTGTGGCCACTCATGTTCGTCGGCTGGAAGCACTGCGCCGCGCCGGCATTGTGGAGCGTGTGGCCGAAGGGCTATGGAAAGTGCCAGGTGACTTGCCCAAACGAGGTCGCCAGTACGACGCTCAGCGCTTGGGCGGTGTATCTGTGGAGTTGAAGTCGCACCTGCCTATTGAGCGGCAGGCCCGCGTGATCGGTGCGACCTGGCTGGATCGGCAGTTGATCGGCGGCGGCAAGGGACTGAGGGACGTGGGTTTCGGGGGTGACGCCAAGCAAGCCTTGCGGCAGCGTGCCGATTTCCTGGTGGAACAGGGGCTGGCCGAGCGGCGTGGGCAGCGCGTGATTCTTGCCCGCAATCTATTGGCAACGCTATGTAATCGTGAACTAGTGCAGACCGCCCAGGACATCGTCGCCGAAACCGGCCTGGAGCATCGGCCCATGACAGACGGCCAGCGCGTGGCGGGAATCTACCGGCGCTCCGTCATGCTCGCCAGCGGGCGATATGCGATGCTTGATGACGGCATGGGCTTCTCTTTGGCGCCATGGAAGCCGGTGATTGAACAGCGCCTGGGGCAGCAGATCGCCGCGACGATACGTAGCGGTGGAGGTGTTTCTTGGGAAATTGGGCGGCAGCGTAGCCTCTCAGTCGGATGACGCTGGCTCTCCAAGCGGAAAGGATACTGAGCATTGCCCCTTGGCAGCGCGCACCCGTATCAATGGGCCATTGTGCGTCTGCTTATCGCTTATGGCAGCGAAAACTCGTGCCTTTGCTTTACAAACTGCTGCGCAATCAGGGCGAGGCGCGGAATGAAGATAGTTCACGGCCCAGGCACTCGATGCCTGGCGTTGGATTGATGCGCGGCTGCGAGAGCTCGGTACTGGCGAAAAACTCCTGTTCGGTGGGCCTGCGCTTGCCAAATACAGTTTCACCACCTTTTTCCAGCGCTAGCGCATTGTTGAGCATTACCGCTACTTCGACGTGCTCGATATGCTCGAATTCGCCCGTATCCGCACCTGGCGTGAGGCGAGTGAAGGCCTGGACATTATTCGCGATACGGCACTGTTCGCCAAGACACTCGTCAAGGTTTCACCTTACGCGAGAACGTGGTTGAAGTACTCATGCATGTGATCAAGACCAACTCGGCCGTATTCCCGCGTTGGCCACCATGCCGATCTTGACTGCATCTACCCGAACATCATCGAACACCGCGTCGATCTGGTCGGCGACGAAATTGGGCTCCAGTGCTACGAAACTGCGCACGCCCTGGGTGTTCTGCGCCACCACGGCCGTGATGACGCTCATGCCATAGGCACCTAATGCGGGAAATGCCTTCAGGTCTGCCTGGATGCCGGCGCCCCCTGTGGGATCGGTGCCAGCAATGCTCAGCACGTTAGCGATCACGAGTCGACTCCCGTGCGAAGCGATAGCGCGAGCCGAAAGGCGTGGCGAGCCACTGCGGCGACGTCGAAGCTCTGCGCCAATTCGGTCGAATCGAGATCCGCATCGGCGAACCAGCGTGCGTCCAGCGCGTCATCGCCGCCACACGGCTCGCCGACGTACCAGTCGAACAGCGTGGCAATGAGGATGTAGTGCTGGTGCAGCACGTCGCCTTCGTCCGCCCGCCGGTCGAACACATCGACGGCATCGAACACCTGTACAGGTTTGCCCTGAACGCCGGTTTCTTCGAGCAGTTCGCGTTGCGCTGCGTCGGCGGCAGACTCGCCGAAACGGATCTTCCCGCCCGGAAACGCCCATCGCCCCGCGTCCGGCCGATGCGCGCGACGTATCAAGAGAATGCGGTTCTCGCGAACCACGGCCGCAAGCGTCGCCACCACTGGCCGAGCCACGGCAGGAGGATCGTTGGTCGAGGAAGACACGACGGCGGTTCCTTCATCAAAGGAGAACCATCCGGCAGCAAGCGGCGAGCAGAAGGATACCCGTCCCTTCGCCGGTATGACCCGGATCAGGTTCAAAGGGTCACTGCGTTGCAAAACGCCTGGCAGTATCTCAGCCCGCTAGCCGGGCCCCCTCGGTTCATTTGCTCGTTCGGGAGGAACGAGTCTTGTTACTTTAGCACATGCCAGTCAGCGCGTCTGCTGCTAATGCAGGTTATCCCGCCGTACCAATGGAGGAGGCGGCACTGCCAGCAAGATGCTTGGGGAAGAGCATCGGCTCCCGGTCATACCTAATGCTGAGAGTGATGGAAAATTATTCCGCTTCCGTCACAGCTTTAAACAAAACAACCGGTAGCGTATCCTACAGCTCCTTAAATACTAACGGACGAACACTACTGCTACGCGCTGCCGCTGAGAGAAGTGTCATTGCTTACGCCGTAACTCATTTGTAACAAAAAGGACTGATGATGACAAACAAAAAGACGCTGAACCGACAGTATCTGGAGACGAAAACCCGAGCAGGCGTGTATGCGATTCGTAACCAGATCACGGGCCGGGCGTTGGTTGCAGGTAGTACTAACGTTCAGGGCACACTCAACCGGCATCTTTTTGAACTGCAGCATGGACAGCATCGCAATGCGAGGCTTGCGCAGGACTGGGTTGAGCACGGTGAGGCCAACTTTCTCTTCGACGTACTCGACATGGTCAAACCCAGCGAAGATCCAGCGTTCAATGCCACACGAGAATTGGAAATGCTAGTTAGCTTGTGGCGCCAGGAAATCCTTTGTGTTGGCGAACTCGGTTACGACGAACTCAGAAGCGAACCTCGATGAACACGAATCTCGGCTTCTGTTTGGTGCTACATCATGCCCACGCCAGCCTGCAACTCAAGCTTGACGACGAATTGGGCATACACCATGCCATCAGTTTCAGCGACTTGGCGCTGCTGAATTTTCTCGCGCAAGGGGACGGTGCCCGCGCGAGTCAGCCGGGTGCTGCGAGTGGTGCGCGCAAACAGTGACACACCCAACTCTTCCTCCGGTTTCTTGATAGCTCGCGACAGCGGCGACTGCTCTATGTGCGGCCGCTCAGCGGCGCGTGCGAAGTGAAGTTCTTCGGCTATAGCTAAAAACAGCGGAGATGGCGAAGGTCCATGTTCAGTCACAAATCTTATTTGTATCGACTGATCACCAGCGCTGCGTTGATACCGCCAAAGCCGAATGCATTTGACAGCGCATAATCAACTGCGGTTGAGTGGGGGCCACCGGAAAGCAAATTGAAATTTTTCGCTTCTGGCATCGGATCGTCAATGTTGAGGCTGGGAGGGAGTACGCCGTGCTGGATCGCGAGCACCGAAAAAGCAGCTTCGATGGCACCAGCCGCGCCTAGCATGTGTCCTGTCGCTGACTTGGTGGATCCAACTGGTATGGCGCCTGCACCTGGGCCGAAAACGCTTTCCAACGCAGCCAGTTCAGCAGCATCCCCAACAGGGGTCGAAGTGGCATGGGCGTTGACGTAGCCAATAAGGCCTGGGTCGATGCCTGCCATTGCCAATGCGATTTTTATCGCACGCGCTGCCTCACGTCCGTCGGGCCATCCAGCTGTGACGTGGTGGGCATCGGTTGTAGTCCCATAGCCGGACAGCACAGCCAGCGGACGTGCGCCGCGCTTCTGCGCGTGGCTCAATTTCTCGATCACCAGCATGGCTGCTCCCTCGGAGAGCACAAAGCCATCGTGATTCAAATCGAATGGGCGCGAAGCTCTTTCAGGTGCATCGTTGAAGTTGAAAGAAAGAGCCCTGGCCGCCGTAAATCCACCAATCGCCACGGGATCAACGCATGCATCCGTCCCGCCGCATAAGGCAATGTCGGCCTCGCCGGCACGGATCATACGCATAGCATCGCCGATTGCCTGAGCTGAAGCCGCACATGCCGTGGCCGGTGCACCGGATGGCCCATGAAAGCCGAAATGAATGGATATTTGTCCGGCTGCAAGGTTGGGCAAGAACGAGGGCACGAGGAACGGCGACAGGCGACGCACGCCGGAGGTAGCAATCACTTCGTTCGCGGCGGTGACTGCAGGAATACCACCAACACCTGTCCCAATCACCGTGGCAGTGCGAGCCCTATCCGCTGAACGCTCTGGATGCCAGGCGGCTTGATTCAGCGCCTCTCGTGCAGCCGCCATCGCGTAGTGAATGAAAAGATCGGTCTTGCGAAGTTCTGGGGGATCCATAGCTGACTCGGGATCAAAGCCCTTTGGATCATCCACGTGATCGGGAACCAAACCCGCGATCTGGCATTTCCATCCTTCGGTGTCAAAGCGTTTATTTGTTCGAATGCCGCTTTTTCCCGCAAGCAATCTTTCCCAATTGGTCGTTATGCCCACCCCAAGCGGGGATACCGCGCCAAGTCCCGTTACGACAATAGGTTCGTGCATAAATACTCCTGTTCGCACATCTACTGTGCATATACACTATACTGGATAAAGGCAAAATGAACAATCCCCTCTCACGGCTTCTCATCGTGCTAAGTGCTTAGCAACTCTCAGGTATGTTGCGGCGTCCTGCTCAGAAATGCCTTCCATGAGTCCAGACTTGGATAACTGCCACTCCGGTAAAAGCTGATCCAACAAGGCACTTCCCTTCTCAGTAAGCTCACAGAGACGTACGTTACCAACGGTTCCGGAAGCACGACGGACGAGGCCCTTACGTTCTAAAAGATCAAGGTTCCTCGTCAGGCTTGTTCGATCCAGGAAGACACGTTGAGCCAGTGTTGCGACGGGTTCCCCTTCGTAAAGACGAACCGCAGCAAGGAGCGCAAATTGCTGTGCTGTGACGTCGAACTCTTTCAATTTGGCGTCATAGTGCCGCAGCAATACCCGTGCTGCCGCGATTGTGTTTAGAACAAGACATTCGGAAAGGTCACTGGTTTTCTGCATGGAAAATCAAGCACATCCTTCATATGTTCTTCAGGCTTATCGGCTTTCCCGATAATCAGGATTTTGTAGTGTCAGTTTGATCATACATCATGAAAAAGTCATTCCAAAGAGCGTCAACGCAGCCAACGATGAGCAAAATATGTTGATAGCCTGCAGGTGGCCGACGCGTATGGGCGCTTAAGCGACATTGATGAGTACTCTTCGTAAGTCACTGATGGTGACCGCTTTTTGTTCCGGATTAGCGGTGCCATGTCGGTCCAGGTGCATGATCTGCATGCTCACCGCCATTGCGCCAGCATAGTCGCATGGCAAGGTATCGCCGACCATCGGCACTTCCGAAGGTTCGCAATCGATTTTCCAGCACAGTGCAAGGTAAATCTCTACATTCGATTTGACCGTATCTTCAAGCCTTGTTCAATGAGTTGATACGTCTGGGCTGATGGAAAAAGACAATCCATTGAAAGACCTAAGGCAGGTTCAGGTTCCGACCTGGGCAGTGGAGAAATTGGCCCGCTGGGTTTTATTTGGCAATGCTGCTTAGCACCCTGGTTTCTTTAGGCCATCGCCTTTGATAGTGGTGTCAACGGTATTAATGAACTATTACGTGTACGCCTCGGTATGTCCCTTTGCCGTACACGTAGGAGCAGCCTGATACGGATCTTGATGCCGTCTTGATACGCAACGGAGGAATCGTTGCGCCGTTCTTACACGCGCTTCCGTACGATACCAACTATTAATTTCGACGAAAAGTCCGATGGGCGAGACCGTTACTGTATTGCTGTTCTGTTTCAACAGAGCGCAGATCGCTCAGATGACCATGAGTTGGCTGTTGAGGTCGGTGCGGGGTGTGTCTATTTGGCCGATACGGGGTGCTATAGACGATCTTTGGCTTGGTGGCGTCCCGATTCATATACAGCAGCCGGGGATCGAACGCCCGCAATATATGCGTAGGAGATGGTAATGATTTTGGTCGAAGTGATTGTCTTGGCTGTCGCGGTCTTGCTGGCCGTATATCTGTTTTACGCATTGATTCGTCCGGAAAAGTTCTAGGTGCCAACCGGATCACCAATGCTTGTTCTGATCACGATGAAAGGGGTTTCTCAATGCTTGATTTGGCCTACGTGGTACTGGCTCTCGTGTGCTTCGTGGCGTTCACGTGTTTCGTGATCGCGCTGGACCGGATCTAATCGGAGTACGGGCATGACTATTGATATATTGAAGTTCGTTGTCGTCCTTGCCGTCATGACCACTCTTGCGGTCCCGATGGGTATGTGGCTGGCAAAAACGTTTACCGGCACACGGCATGCTCTGCCCGAACGGTGGACCTACCGCCTGTTTGGGATTGATCCAGATAAAGAATCCGGCTGGAAGGGCTATGCGCTGGCATTGGTGCTGTCGAACGCCGCCATGATGCTGGTCGGCTATGCGCTGCTGCGCTTCCAGGGCTTGCTGCCATTCAATCCCCTGGACCTCGCGCCACAGTCGCCGGACCTTGCGTTCAACACGGCGGCGTCGTTCATCACCAACACCAACTGGCAGAGCTATTCCGGCGAAACGTTGTCCAATTTCAGCCAGATGGCCGTGATCACGTTCCTGATGACGGTCAGCGCGGCCACCGGTATTGCCGCTTGCGCGGCCTTCATCCGGGGTCTGAGCCGGAAGTCGACCAGCACCATCGGCAACTTCTGGGTCGATCTCACCCGCGTTATCTATCGGGTGTTGCTGCCGATCTGCTTTCTTCTCGCCCTGGTCTATGTCTGGCAGGGGGTGCCGCAAATACTGGATTCAAAAGTAGTGGCGAGCACCCTTGAAGGTGCTCACCAAGCGATCCGCGTCGGACCGGTGGCCAGCCTGGAGACGATCAAGCACATCGGTACCAACGGCGGGGGCTTCTTCGCCATGAACTCGGCGCATCCGTTCGAGAATCCAACCCCCTTGACCAATGTGCTGGATATCCTGAGCATGTTGCTGATCCCCTCCGCGCTGACTTATGCCTTCGGCTCGATGTTGGTGCGCCGACGTCAGGGCTGGGTGTTCTTCGCAGCGTTCATGGTGATGTTCGTCGGCTCCCTGACGATCCTCTTTTCGGCAGAGCAGCACGGCAACCCGCTGCTGACCGCAGTGGGTGTCGAGCAGACCATCGAGCCCACGCAACCGGGCGGCAACATGGTGGGCAAGGAGATGCGCTTCGGCATTGCCGGCACCAGCCTGTTCGCCGTGACCACGACATCTGCGACTACGGGCGCCGTCAACGCGATGCACGACTCGCTGACCCCGGTGGGGGGTGGCGTGACGCTCTGGGGCATGATGCTGAACACGGTGTGGGGCGGCGATGGCGTCGGCTTCATCAACCTGCTGATGTACGCCATCCTTGCCGTGTTCCTGGTCGGCATGATGATCGGCCGAAGTCCGGAGCTTCTCGGCAAGAAGATCGAGGCGCGTGAGGTCAAGCTGACCATGCTGGCGGTGCTGGCGCACCCGATCACGATTCTCGGCTTTACCGCCATCGCGGTGCTCTGGCCCGGCACGGCCAGCCATCTGACCAATCCCGGGGCGCATGGTTTCGCCGAGTATCTCTACGCCTACGCGTCCGGTACGGCCAATAACGGCTCCTGCTTCTGCGGATTGGGCACGGACAACCCGTTCTTCAATACCACGATCGGGCTGGCCATGCTGTTTGGTCGCTACCTGACGCTCTTGCCGATGTTGGCCGTTGCCGGCTCGCTGGCAGCCAAACGCACGGCATCGGCCGGTGCTGGGACGCTCGATACCGCCACTCCAACCTTCGCACTCGTGCTGGTTGTTGTGGTCCTGATCGTCGGTGGCTTGACGTTCTTCCCTGCGCTGGCACTCGGCCCGATCGTCGAGCACTTCCAGATGCTGGCTGGATCCACTTATTGAGGCAATGATATGAGCGAACAATTTTCATTCAAGGGCCAACTTCGTCCTGTGCTGGTGTCCGCCGTGTTCTTCATGCTGCTGACGGGTCTGGTCTACCCGCTGATCACCACGGGGGTCGCCAACGTGCTGTTCCCATGGCAGGCGCACGGCAGCCTGATTCGAGAGAACGGCAAAATCGTCGGCGCCAGGCCGATAGGCCAGCAGTTCACCGGCCTCGGTTATTTCCACTCGCGGCCAAGCGCGACGGCTGGTTACCCGTATAACGCGATGGCCAGTGGCGCTAGTAATCTCGGACCCACCAACCCGGAGTTGATTAAGCGCATCGCCGAACGCGTGAAGCGCTACCGCAAGATCAACGATCTTTCCGCCGACACCATGGTGCCCGTGGACGCGGTCACCGCTTCGGCGTCCGGCCTTGATCCCGACATTTCCGTGGCCAATGCCCGTCTACAGGCTGCTCGCGTGGCGAAGACCCGGGGCCTGACGACAAAGCGTGTGCTTGAACTGGTCAGCGCGGATACGACGCCTCGGCCATTGGGCCTGTTCGGTGAGCCGCGCGTCAACGTACTCAAGATCAACCAGGCGTTGGACGCCCTGTCGCGCAAGTAGTCGCTCGCGTCCATATTTCGAGGAACCATCATGTCGACTCATCGCAACGCCTTACCCCTATTCGATCCGGTGCTGGTGAAGCCCGCGCTCCGTGAATCGATACGCAAGTTGTCGCCGCGGATACAGTGGAAGAACCCGGTGATGTTTGTCGTCTACATCGGCAGCATTCTGATCACGGCCATGTGGGTTCGGACGCTGCTTGGATACGGCAGTGCATCCACCTGGTTCGTGTTGGCCATCGCCCTCGGGCTTTGGTTCACCGTGCTGTTTGCCAACTTTGCCGAGGCCCTCGCGGAAGGCCGCGGCAAGGCGCAGGCCGCTGCCTTGCGTAGCACTCGTCAGCAGATTTACGCCAAGGTGCTATCCGAGCCGCGCTTCGATGCGCCGTGCATCTCGGTGCCCAGCAATGAACTGAGCTGCGGCAAGGTGGTGCTGGTAGAAGCCGGCGACACCATCCCGGCCGATGGCGAAGTAATCGAAGGCGCGGCGTCGGTCGACGAAAGCGCCATCACGGGCGAGTCGGCCCCGGTCATTCGCGCATCCGGCGGGGACACCTCGTCGGTGACCGGTGGCACGCGAGTACTGTCGGACTGGCTGATCGTGCGCATCACGGCCAATCCCGGCGAGTCGTTCCTGGATCGCATGATCTCCCTGGTCGAAGGCGCCAAGCGGCACAAAACGCCCAACGAGATCGCGTTGACCATCCTGCTGGTGGGCTTGACCATCGTGTTTCTGGTGGTGGTGGTCACTCTGTGGCCGTTTTCGCACTACGCCGCGACCGCCAGCGCTGAGGGCGGAGTGGTCGGCGTCACGGTTTTGGCTGCATTGCTGGTGTGCCTGATGCCGACCACGATCGCGGCCCTCCTGTCTGCCATCGGTGTGGCGGGGATGAGCCGCATGATGCAGGCCAATATCATCGCCACCTCGGGCCGCGCGATCGAGGCTGCTGGCGACGCCGACGTACTGCTGCTGGACAAGACCGGTACCATCACGCTGGGCAACCGGGAAGCGACCGCGTTCCATCCGGCGCCGGGCGTGGATGAACGAGCGTTGGCCGAAGCCGCGCAACTCGCTTCATTGGCCGACGAGACACCGGAAGGCCGCTCCATCGTGGTGCTGGCCAAGAAGCAGCAGGGTCTGCGTGAGCACGAATTACGCGACATGCAATTCATCGCATTTTCCGCGCAAACACGGATGAGCGGTGTGGATATTGGAGAGCGGCGCATTCGCAAGGGTGCCGCCGGTGCGATCCAGGAATTCGTCCAAGGCGCAGGTGGCACGATGCCCGGTGCGGCGCAGAAGATTGTCGAGCAGATCGCCAGCAAGGGCGGCACGCCGTTGGTGGTCGCCGATGGCACCCATGTGCTGGGTGTGGTCGAACTGAAGGACATCGTCAAAGGCGGCATCCGCGAGCGCTTTGCGCAACTGCGTCGCATGGGCATCAAGACCGTGATGGTCACCGGCGACAACCGGCTCACCGCCGCTGCCATCGCTGCGGAAGCCGGCGTCGATGACTTTGTGGCCGAAGCGACTCCCGAAGCAAAGCTGAAGTTGATTCGCGACTATCAGGCGCAAGGGCATCTGGTGGCGATGACCGGCGACGGCACCAACGATGCGCCGGCATTGGCCCAGGCGGACGTGGCGGTTGCCATGAACTCCGGCACCCAGGCGGCCAAGGAGGCCGGCAACATGGTCGATCTGGACTCCAACCCGACTAAGCTGGTCGAGGTGGTCGAGACCGGCAAGCAGTTGCTGATGACACGCGGCTCGTTGACGACGTTCAGCATCGCCAATGACGTAGCCAAGTATTTCGCGATCCTGCCGGCGATGTTCATGGCCACCTACCCTGCGTTGGCCGCGCTCAACATCATGGGGCTTACCAGTCCCTCGTCGGCGATCCTGTCGGCGGTGATCTTCAATGCATTGATCATCCTGGTGTTGATACCGCTGGCGCTCAAGGGCGTGAAGTATCGGCCGGTAGGTGCCGCGGCGTTGTTACGTCGCAATTTGCTCATTTACGGGCTGGGTGGGCTGATCACGCCGTTCATCGGCATCAAACTCATTGACATGGCACTCACCGCGCTACATCTCGTTTGAGGAAAGTCATCATGAACTGTTTGCGCAAACGTCTCATGGCATTGCCTTTAGTTCTGGTCACAGAACCTGTGCTGGCGCAAGATAGGACAGATGACGACGCGCAGATAATCGGCAACGTAGCTGCGGGCAACGATTATCTGTTTCGAGGCCTCAGCCAGAC
This sequence comes from Pararhodobacter sp., assembly GCF_034676545.1. Taxonomy (NCBI): domain Bacteria; kingdom Pseudomonadati; phylum Pseudomonadota; class Alphaproteobacteria; order Rhodobacterales; family Paracoccaceae; genus Pararhodobacter; species Pararhodobacter sp. The sequence continues at coordinate 27,325 of NZ_JAUCBZ010000010.1, read as the reverse complement.
TTATGGACACTCAGTGTTGCAGGGTGGTATGGGCGGCATCCCCGGTCGCCGAATCTGCCCAAAAGCCCGAGGGGCGTGGCATGGCGAGCATCCTACTGAATGCGAAGGTGCGTCATCTTCACCGCTCGCCACAATAGATAGAAACCGATGGAAATCGCGATCAGTGCGCAGTTCGGGCCAGGGAAAAAAACTGAATTACAATGTATTGATTGACCAGAATGTCGATGCATCGTGTCGCTCTCGAAGGTGGCCTTCAGCGATCACGCTCGCACTCTACAACAAGCCTGTTTCCAAGGGAAGTGGCTGCTTGCCCAATATTCATGTGATCATGTCGGTTGGCCATGTTACGCCCGGCAGGATCCATAGCGTGGATCTGGATGCAAATGGGGCAGGCAAGGATACTGGCGATGCAACCATGCCAGGTTTGACGCCGGAGGACATGCAATACGGTGAGGGACATAATTGGCCATGATGAGCGAGACGCGCCCGAACCCCGACCAACTGCTGGCGGGCATCACGGATGCCGAACAGCAGGCCGCACGTGGAAAACTGAAAATTTTCTTCGGCGCCTGCCCGGGGGTAGGCAAGACCTACGCGATGTTGCAGTCGCTGCATCAGCTGCATGATGACGGTGAACACATCCTTGTGGGCGTGGCCGAAACGCATGGGCGTACCGCGACCATGCAATTGGTGGATGGTCTTCCCCGATTGCCCATGCGAGAGGTCGAGTATCGAGGCCGAACGCTGCGCGAATTCGATCTGGATGCCGCGCTGGCCGCACACCCAGACCTGATCGCCGTAGACGAACTGGCCCACAGCAACCTCGAGGGCAGCCGCCACAGCAAGCGTTGGCAGGATGTGGAGGAATTGCTGGCGGCTGGCATCAACGTGCTGAGCACGCTCAATGTGCAGCATCTGGCCAGCCTCAATGACACGGTTGGTCGCATTACTGGTATCCGGGTGCGCGAGACCGTTCCCGATCACGTGTTCAATCAGGCCGATGACGTGGTGGTGATCGACTTGCCCGCCGACGAGCTGCTGAAACGCCTCGCCGAAGGCAAGGTCTACATGCCTGACGCTGCACAACGGGCGCGGGCACATTTCTTTCGCAAGGGTAACCTGATCGCCTTGCGTGAGCTCGCGTTGCGCCGCGCTGCTGATCGCGTCGACGCGCAAATGAGCGATTACCGGCGTACGCGCGCTATTGAAGCGGTGTGGCCCACACGCGAGCGTCTTCTAGTCGGGCTTTCCGGTACTGCGGAAGATGAGCACCTCGTGCAGCATGCCGCGCAACTAGCACGCAAGCTCGAGGCAGACTGGATCGTCGCGTACGTGGATGTTCCCAAACAGCAGCGTGACGAACGCGCCGCTCACCGAGTGGCCAAAGCATTGACACTCGCTGCCAGCCTGGGGGCCGAGACGACCACCCTACCGGGCACGGACGTGGCCGATGAGCTGGTCTCGTTTGCGAAACAGCGCAACATCAACCGAGTGATCCTCGGTCATCGTCTGCGGCCGTTATGGCGATTCTGGCGTCACGCCACCGCCAATCGCATCGCTCACCAGCATCCGGAGTTGGATCTGATCGTGATCGCCCGCGGGCCCCAGCCGAACTCGGAGACCGCGAAACCCAAGGCTGCCCCGAGACGTATTCGCTGGGTGCCGTATTTGTGGGCGACTCTTGCATGCCTGGTGGCGAGTGCGGTGGCCTGGTTGTTGTTGCGCGTATTCGATCCCTCGAACGTCGTGATGCTGTTCCTGCTCACCGTGGTGATCGTGGCACTGCGCTGGGGGCGCGGCCCGGGGGCGTGGGCCGCATTCCTGGCCGTGGCCTGCTTCGATTTTTTCTTCGTGCCGCCGCTGGTATCGATGGCCGTGAGCGACGTGCAGTTCATTTTTACCTTCGCATTGATGCTTGGTGTGGCCTTGGTGATTGGGCAGCTTACCGCACGCTTCCGTCACGAGGCCCGTATGGCGCGCCAGCGTGAACGTCGCGCCATTACGCTGGCGAAATTGTCGCACGATCTTTCCGGTGCGCTAACCGCCGAACGGATTGAGGAGATCGCCCTGAAGAGCTTCAAGGGTGATTTCCGGGCCGGTATCGGGTTGGCCCTGCCGGATGCCGCCGATCGTATGCGGGCCGTCAAGCGCAACGAAATTCTGATCGATGAGAGTATCGCGCAATGGGTTTATGACCATGCCCAGCCTGCCGGTGCCGGCACGGCAACACTGTCGGCGGCAGGTGCACGCTATGTGCCGCTGAAGGCGCCCATGCGCGTGCGCGGCGTGCTGGCACTTGAATTCGAGGATACCGCGGCTCTGGATCAACCGGAGGAACAGCGCCTTCTGGAAGGCTGCTGCAATCAGCTGGCATTGGCCCTGGAACGGGTGCATTTCGTCGAGGTGGCCCAGAACACGCTGGTGGCCATCGAAGGCGAGCGCATGCGCAATACGTTGCTTTCGGCCATGTCGCATGACCTGCGCACGCCGCTTACTACCATTCTCGGTGCTGCGCAAACTGCCGCGATGCAGTTGCATGGTGAGAGCACCGAAACGCTTGTCACCTCCATTGCTGATCAGGCCAAGCAGATGTTACGCCTGATCGAGAACCTACTGGATATGGCACGCCTACAGTCACAAGGCGTCGAACTCAACCGGCAGTGGCAGTCCCTGGAGGAAATTCTTGGTGTTGCGCTGCATGACTTGTGTGAGCCGCTGCGCGAGCATCCAGTGAGCGTCGAAGTTCCTGCGGATTTGCCATTGCTCCATGTGGACGCGCTGCTGATGCAGCGTGTTCTGGTGAACCTGCTGGACAATGCGGCTAAACACACGCCCGCAGGCACGCCTATCGATATTCGTGCACGCCACGTGGGGGATAACGTGCTTGTCGAAGTCAGCGATGACGGACCGGGGTTGCCGCAAGCAGGAGCGGACAAGCTATTCAATCCATTCGAGCAAGGGCGTCCGGAGTCCGCGACGGGCGGCGCGGGCTTGGGATTGGCGCTTGTGCGTCATATCGTGGAAGCACACGGCGCAACGATCGAAGCACGGCAACGATCTCCGAAGGGCGCGGTTTTTGTTATTACGTTGCCAGCGTCACCACAGCCGGAGATGGATTCAGCATGAGCACAGCACGCATTCTTCTAGTCGAAGACGACGCCAATATCCGGCGCTTTGTGCGAGCGGCACTGCAGGACGAAGGCTTCGAGGTGTTCGAGGCCGAAACCAGCAAACGTGCACTCATCGAGGTATCCACCCGGCAGCCCGACCTGGTCATCGTCGACCTTGGCCTGCCCGACGAGGACGGCAAGGTTTTTATCGCACAAGTGCGTAGCTGGTCTGCATTACCTGTCATGGTGCTGTCCGCGCGTGAGCGCGAAGAGGAAAAGGTCGCTGCCCTGGATGCTGGCGCCGACGATTATCTGGTCAAACCGTTCGGAGTACCCGAACTCCTCGCACGGGTACGCGCGCAACTGCGGCGACGCGCACAAGCCGACGCCGCGTCGGGCGCAAGCACGGTGATGTTCGGTGAAATCAGCGTGGATCTTGCCAGCTACGAAGTCCAAAAGCGCGGCGACGTCGTCCACCTGACGCCCATTGAATTCCGCTTGCTGTCAGCGCTGATCCGCGGCCAGGGTCGTGTTCTTACGCATCGCCAGTTACTACACGAAGTGTGGGGACCGGCATACGTCGATCGAGCTCATTACTTGCGCGTACACATGGCCAACCTGCGCCACAAGCTCGAGGATGATCCAACGCAACCTGAGCACCTGATCACTGAGTTACAGGTGGGTTACCGACTGGCCGGGTTGTGAGTGTATTGATTTTTCGGCATGTAAAGATCGCTATAGACCGTCAAGAAAGTGTCGCCGACGCCAATTTCTAGTTGTGATAAGCATCAACGTCGCGGTCAGGCGCTTTCAGCGGGAAGGTCAGTATTTAGGAGTGCTGAGCAACGAATACCAGCGTATTCAGCACAATGTGACCTGCTCTTGCAGCTTCTGCCTTGAGAGCGCTATTACGTGAGGAGATAGTACTCAGTGGAACTTCGTCATCTGCGGTGTTTCTTGGCTGTCGCTGAAGAACTTCACTTCGCTCGTGCGGCCGAACGACTGCATATTGAACAGTCGCCGCTGTCGCGAGCCATCAAGGAACTGGAACAAGAGTTGGGCGTGATGCTATTTGCACGCACCACACGAAACACACGATTGACCCGGGCGGGCAAGCTGTTCCTGGAACACGTGCCGCGTGTTTTCACCGCCTTGCAACAAGCCCGGGGCAGCGTCTCAGCGGCGGCGAATGGTTTTCGCGGCCAACTACGCATTGCCCTGTCGGACGGCATCACGCCGTCACGCCTGTCTTCCCTGCTGGCTATGTGCCGCCAGGACGAACCAGAAGTCGATATCCGGCTGTTTGAGGTGCCGCTGCTACAACAGATCAAGGGGCTGCATGATGATCTGTATGATATTGGCTTTGCCCAGTCCGACGAAGTCGGAGACGGTATTGTCGTCACGCCGGCTTGGAGCGACGCGCTCATGGTGGCAGTACCTGCGCGACATCCTCTGCTGACCCACAAACGCATCCCTTTGAAAGATGTGCTGCGTTATCCCTTGGTACTCTGTGATCCTCGGGCATGCGAAGGCTTTGCTAGGCAGGTTGAGCGCGTGTTACGCAAGGTGGACATGGAGCCCATGGTCGCGGAGCGAGTGGCATCATGCGACTTGATGATGACCTTGGTATCAGCGGGCTTCGCCTTGGGGCTGGCCGATGCCGAGCATATTAGTGCTAGCCGCGAGGTGGGCGTGGTAGCACGCCCGCTCGCCGGACGTTCGCCGCCGATTACGACCTACCTGCTGTATCCGGGTAATGAACCATCTGAAACCCTGTCTCGATTCATCAGCCGGGTACGGGCCATCGATGACTCGGGAAATGGCAAACTTGCGCAACTGACTCCTATCGACAGCATGGAGGTCATCGAGCCGTGAAACCTACCCTGCCATTCGTGCTGGTTCTGGCGTTGACGGCCTGCGGACAGCCTGAAACACCCGAACAGACAGACATTCTCACCGTTAAGGAACTGGCCTCCAATCCCGGTCGCTTGAAGGAGCTACGTCAACAATGTCAAACGGATCGGGACACGCTTGACGACGTGTTGTGCAAGCGGGTTGCCGACGCCACACGAAAGCGGTTCTATGGCGACGGTAAAGTGCCCTACACGCCGTCGGAGACGCCCCCGGCATTTTAATTGTAGCAAGTCCGCCACAAATCTTTCATTTTTTCGCTTGATACGTCGCAGCACGCTCGCGCCTGCGGCGCTTTCGTCGTGCTCGTCTCCACATGCACTGATGCTTTTTTCGTCAGCATTGTCCCGATAACAGTCTTTGACCGGCACAGACCCGGCACCGATCCTCGTATAGCGGGCACACCTACGTGCCGTCTTTCCACGGGGAATCAGCGCAGGAATCATCGGAGGCCAGACCATGCAAGGGACGAACGTGCTGTTCGGGCAGATCGCCGTCGTATTCGGCATCGTAATAGCGGGAGTGTGGGGCGCCACACAATGGACGGCCGCCGCCTTGGGCTATCAGCCACGCCTGGGGGCGCCCTGGTTTGGTTTTCTCGACACACCGATTTACCACCCCTGGCGACTGTTCGAGTGGTGGTTCTTTTTCGATGCCTATGCCCCAGAGGTGTTCAACGCCGGGGGCATGATGGCTGGAGGCAGTGCCCTGATCGCCGTGGTGGTCGCCATTGGCATGTCAATCTGGCGTTCGCGCCAGGCGCGGCTGGTCACCACCTACGGCTCGGCACGCTGGGCCGACAGTAGCGATATCCGCAAGGCGGGGCTGACTGAGCCCACGGGCGTCTTCCTTGGTCTATACGAGAAACAGTACCTGCGTCACGAAGGGCCGGAACACGTCCTGGCCTTCGCACCCACGCGCTCGGGCAAGGGCGTGGGCCTGGTGGTGCCCACCTTGCTGTCCTGGCCGGCATCTGCCGTTATCCACGACATCAAGGGCGAGAACTGGCAGATCACTGCGGGCTGGCGTGCACGCTTCTCGCACTGCCTGCTGTTCAACCCCACCGATAGCCGCTCGGCGGGCTACAACCCGTTGCTGGAGGTGCGCCGGGGCGAGCATGAAGTGCGCGATGTGCAGAACATCGCCGATATCCTAGTTGACCCAGAGGGTGCGCTGGAGAAGCGTAATCACTGGGAAAAGACCAGTCACGCGCTGCTGGTCGGGGCCATCTTGCATGTGCTCTATGCGGGTAAAGACAAGACGCTGCGCGGTGTGGCGAACTTTTTGTCCGACCCGGCGTGTCCGTTTGAATTAACACTGCATCGGATGATGACGACCACACATCTGGGCACAGGCGGGGAAAGTGGCAGGCCGCATCCCGTAGTGGCCTCTGCCGCCCGTGAAGTACTGAACAAGTCGGACAATGAGCGCTCGGGCGTGCTGTCCACCGCCATGTCGTTCCTGGGTCTGTACCGCGACCCCACGGTGGCCGAAGTCACGTCGCGCTGCGATTGGCGTATCGCCGACCTGATCGCATCCGACCATCCGGTATCGCTGTACCTGGTCGTACCGCCCTCGGACATTTCACGGACGAAACCGCTGATCCGCTTGATTCTCAACCAGATCGGCAGGCGGCTCACCGAATCGCTGGACGGTTCCGACGGTATCGAGCGCCGCCACAAGCTGCTGCTAATGCTCGATGAGTTCCCGGCGCTGGGCCGCCTCGACTTCTTTGAGACGACGTTGGCCTTCATGGCTGGCTACGGTATCCGCAGCTTTCTGATCTCGCAGTCGCTCAACCAAATCGACAAAGCCTATGGCCAGAACCATTCGATTCTGGATAACTGCCATGTTCGCGTGACGTTTGCCACCAACGACGAACGCACGGCCAAGCGGATTTCCGAAACCCTGGGTACGGCCACCGAACTGCGGGCGCAGCGCAATTATGCCGGCCACCGACTCGCGCCCTGGCTGGGGCACCTCATGGTGTCGCGCCAGGAAACGGCGCGGCCGCTTCTGACCCCCGGCGAGGTCATGCAACTTCCGCCGGATGAGGCCGTGGTGATGGTGGGAAGTAGTCCGCCGATCAAGGCCAAGAAACTGCGCTATTACGCGGATGCCAATTTTTCGCAGCGGGTGTTGCCGCCGCTCGCGCTTGCCGCCGAGCGCTATGCGGATGCGCCGCCAGCCCGTCCTGACGACTGGAGCGCGCTGGCGATTCCGGCTGTTCCAGCTGCTGCCGACGCGATGGAAAACCATGGCACAGGTGGCACGGCTGATGATGGCGGCCCGCGTCGCCAGCCCGAACTTGCGGAAAGCGTCTCCTATGTCCCCGAACCCGTCTACCCGGCCAGTGATCTGTCACTGCTGGATGACGACGATCCGCAGCCCATGCTGCCCAGCCAGCTTGACCCCGCCTTGCAGCGCGTGGCGCGCATGGCCTCTCTCGACCTTGATGACGGAATCCAGCTATGAGTCGCTATCGCCTGAATCTTTTTATTCATCCTGAGCACGCCAAGCGCTTGGATGAACTGGCCGCCAAGAAAGGTGTATCCAAGTCGTCCATCGTGGCGGCGGCGCTGGCGTCCTGGCTATCGCCCGATGCCGGCGACCAGCGCGAAGCGGCGATGGCCAGGCGGTTGGACCGGCTCTCGCGCCAGTTCGAGCGCCTGGAGCGCGACCAGAACATTCAGATCGAGACGCTGGCGCTCTTCGTGCGCTACTACCTGATGGTCAACACGCCGATTCCCGAAGTTCATCAGGACGTCGCCCGCGCGCAGGGTAAGGCACGTTTCGAGCAATTCGTCGAACAGCTTGGCCGCCACCTGCTGCGCGGTCGCAGCCTGGTGCGTGACGTGGTGGAGGAGCTGCACCCCGAGTCCGTGAACATGGATGAAATGGCGCCTCGGGCTGAGGCGAGGGAGCGTGTCTCATGAGCGCCGTGCACAAGTCTTCTGCCGCCGTCGCCCTGGATCGCCGCATCCAGATGCTGCGTACCGCCATGGGGCCAGTGATCGCCGCCGCACTGGACGACCCCGACGTGGTGGAGATCATGTTGAACCCAGACCGCTCGCTATGGGTGGATCGTCTCTCCAGCGGGCGGGCGCCGCTGGGCCTGGAGCTGTCCGAAGCGGATGGGGAGCGCATCATCCGCCTGGTGGCGGCACACGTCGGCGCGGAAGTGCATCGCGGCCAGCCGCTACTGAGCGCGGAACTGCCCGAAACCGGCGAACGCTTCGAAGGCATCTTGTCGCCCGCCGCGCCCGGCCCGGCCTTTGCGCTGCGCAAGCGGGCGGTGGGCGTGATTCCGCTGACACGCTACGTAGCAGACGGCATGATGAGCGCCGTCCAGTCAGGCTTTTTGGTGCGAGCGGTACACGCGCGGCAGAACATCCTCATTGCTGGGGGCACTAGCACGGGCAAGACCACGCTCGCTAATGCTTTGCTGGCTGAAATCGCCGCCACGGGCGACCGCGTGCTGGTGCTCGAAGACACGGTGGAGCTGCAATGTGCCGCGAACGACCATGTACCGCTGCGCACCCGTATGGGGGTCGTGACAATGCAGGAGCTGGTGCGCGCCACGATGCGCCTGCGCCCTGACCGTGTGGTGGTCGGTGAAGTGCGCGGCGGCGAAGCGCTGGATCTCATCAAGGTCTGGGGCACGGGCCACCCGGGCGGTATTGCCACCATCCACGCCGGCTCCGCGGTGGGTGCGCTGCTGCGTCTGGAACAACTGATTCAGGAAGTGGCGGTGAACCCGCCGCGTGCATTGATTGCCGAGGCGGTCAATGTTGTGATCTACATCGCCGGTCGCGGCCGCAAGCGCCGCATCGAAAACATTGCCCGTGTCGTCGGCTTTGATGGCGTGGGTTACCAACTGGCCGATGCGTTGGAGTCGGAATTTGCTGAGCCATCGCCTTCCTTCCCAGCCTCTGCTCTGCATGGAGACTTGTCATGACGCTTGTTGATGCCTTCCGTATTTCCGTCGTTCCGCTTTCCATTGTGAAGTGCCTACGCCGTCTTGCCCACCCAGCGCTGCTAGGGCTGCTGCTGACCGTGCTGTTGATGCTGGTGGCGAGCGCGGCGCAGGCCGCCGGTTCCTCCATGCCCTGGGAGGGGCCGCTGCAATCCATTCTCGAATCTATTCAGGGGCCGGTGGCGCGCATCGTCGCGGTCATCATCATTATTGCCACCGGCCTGGCGCTCGCCTTTGGCGACACCAGCGGCGGCTTTCGCAAGTTGATTCAGATTGTTTTTGGCCTGTCCATCGCGTTCGCTGCGTCCTCCTTCTTCCTGTCGTTCTTCAGTTTCTCCGGTGGGGCCGTCGTATGAACGCGAACAACGAAGGCGCGCCCAGCTTCGCCCCAGGCTTTGAGATTCCTCTGCATCGTTCGCTTACCGAGCCGATTCTGATGGGCGGCGCACCGCGCACTGTAGCGATTGCCAACGGCACGCTGGCTGCTGCCGTGGGGCTGGGCCTGCAACTGTGGATTCCGGGCGTGGTGCTGTGGATCGTCGGCCATTCGCTTGCCGTATGGGGCGCGCGTGTTGATCCGCAATTCATGCAGGTTTTCGCACGCCATATCAAGCACAAGACGCTGCTGGACGTGTGAGGGGGATGACACTATGCTGAACCTTGCGGAATATCGCCAGCGTCCCGCCTTGTTGGCCGACTGGCTGCCTTGGGCCGGGTTGATTGCGCCCGGCGTGGTGCTGAACAAGGATGGATCGTTTCAGCGCACGGCGCGCTTTCGCGGGCCGGATCTGGATAGCGCCACCCAAGGCGAGCTGATCGCCACGTCGGCACGCTTGAATAATGCGCTACGCCGCCTTGGATCCGGCTGGGCGCTGTTCATCGAAGCTGAGCGCCGCCCGGCGGCAGACTATCCCCATTCAGACTTTCCTGAAGCCTTGTCCTGGCTGATCGATCAAGAGCGCCGTGCCGCGTTTGAAGAGACGAGCAATCACTTCGAGAGCAGCTACCACCTGACGCTTGCGTTCCTGCCACCCGAAGAATCCCGCACCCGTGCGGCGGGGATGCTCTACGAAAACCGTCCTTCCGACGGCGTGAACTGGCGCGAGCGCCTGGCCGCGTTCATAGCGGAAACGGATCGTGTCTTTGATTTGCTCGATGGCGTCATGCCGGAAATTTCGTGGCTGGACGACGCCCAGACGCTCACATACCTGCATTCCACCATCTCGACACGGCGTTACCGCATTGGCGTGCCGGAGGTGCCGTTCCATCTGGATGCGCTGCTGACCGATTCCGCATTGGTCGGAGGGCTGACGCCGACGTTGGGCGATACCCATTTGCGTGTGGTGTCGGTGCGCGGTTTTCCGACCTCCACCTGGCCGGGAATTTTGGATGACCTGAACCGACTTGGCTTTGCTTATCGTTGGAGCACGCGCTTTCTGTGCATGGACAAAGCTGAGGCGGAAAAGGAACTGCGCCGCCTGCGTCGTCAATGGTTCGCCAAACGCAAGAATGTCGTGGCGCTGCTGCGGGAAACGATTTTCCAGCAGGAGTCGCCGCTGGTCGATACCGATGCCAGCAACAAGGCCGCCGATGCGGATGCCGCCTTGCAGGAGTTGGGAAGCGATCAGGTCGCCTTCGGCTATGTGACCACTACCGTAACAGTGTTGGATGCCGATCCCGCCGTGGCCGATGAAAAACTGCGTATGGTTGAGCGCGTCATCCAGGGCCGGGGCTTTGTGACCATCCCCGAGACACTGAACGCGGTGGATGCCTGGCTGTCGTCCATCCCCGGCAACGCCTATGCCAATGTACGGCAGCCTATTGTGTCTACATTGAACCTGGCGCACATGATGCCGGTGTCGGCGGTGTGGGCCGGGCCGCAGAAGAATGATCACCTGGATGGCCCGCCACTGATTGTCACGCGTACCGAGGGCGCGACGCCATTTCGGCTGGTGACGCATATCGGTGACGTAGGCCACACCCTGGTCGCGGGACCGACCGGTATGGGCAAGTCAGTGTTGCTGGCCGTCTTGGTTCAGCAGTTTCGCCGCTATCACGGCTCACGCATCTTTGCCTTCGATATGGGCCGCTCAATGCGCGCTACCATCCTGGGCTTGGGCGGGGAGCACTACGACCTGGGTGCCGATGGCGGCATCGCTTTCCAGCCGTTGGCCCGCATTAACCGCGAAGGCTACCGCACCTGGGCAGCGGAGTGGATCGAAGGTCGCTTGCAGCATGAAGGCATGGCCGTCAGCCCTGACGACAAGGCTGCCATCTGGTCGGCGCTGGGAAGTCTCGCGGGTGCGCCGGTGGAACAGCGCACACTGACGGGCTTTTCCGTGCTGCTGCAATCGAACACGTTGCGTCAAGCGCTTGCGCCCTATGTACTGGGCGGTGCGCATGGCAAGCTGCTAGACGCCGACCATGACCGTCTGGGCATGGCCGATGTGCAGGGCTTCGAAATGGAAGAGCTGATGCACAGTCCCGCCGCCGTGCAGGCGGTGCTGCGCTATCTCTTCGCCCGCTTCGATGAGCGTTTCGATGGCGCGCCCACGCTCTTGATTCTGGATGAGGCATGGTTGTTTCTGGATGAACCGTCCTTTGCCGCTCGCATCCGGCAGTGGTTGAAGACCCTGCGAAAGAAGAATGTGTCGGTGATTTTTGCCACGCAATCGCTGGCTGACATCAAGGATTCGAGCATTGCTTCGGCCATCATCGAAAGCTGCGCGAGCCGCATTTTCCTGCCCAACCCGCAGGCGACTGAACCGCAGATTCGCACGATCTACGAAGGTTTCGGGCTGAACAGCCGACAGATCGAGATTGTCGCGACTGCCCAGCCCAAGCGCGATTACTACTACCAATCCCGCCTGGGGAATCGCCTGTTCGACCTTGATCTCGGGCCCGCGACGCTTGCCTTTGCAGGGGCTTCGACCCCGCAAGATCAGCGCGACATCGACCGCATTCTGCTGGAAGCCGGCGTATCCGGCTTCACGGGTGCCTGGCTGCGCCATCGTGGCCTGGATTGGGCCGCTGACCTGTTGCCTAATTTCTCCGGCTTTGTGCCCTCAGTCACTGCCGTTTCTTCTCATCTACAGGAGACCCTGCCATGAAAACCCGCACGCTATCTGTATCAATCGCCGCTGTGCTTTCGGTGTCGTTACTCGCGACGTCGCCCGCCTGGGCGTGGAAAACGGTTTTTGACCCATCCAACTATACGCAGAACACGCTGACCGCCGTTCGCACGCTGCAGCAAATCAACAACCAGATCAACCAGCTTCAGAACGAGACGCAGATGCTGATGAATCAGGCTCGCAATCTGGCGAGCCTGGATTTCGACGTCGTGAACCGCTTGCGCACCACGCTGACCGCTACCGAGCGTCTGATCGACGAGGCGCAAGGGCTCAGTTACGAGGTGACAAACATGGACCAGGAGTTTGCCCGCCTGTATCCCGACCAGTATGCCGCGACTGTAAGCGGCGACAGCATGGCCCAGGATGCGCGTGCGCGCTGGCAGAACACGCTTAATGGTCTGCACACCGCCATGCGTGTGCAGGCGCAAGCCTCGCAGAATCTGCGCGACGATGAAAGCGCACTGATTGATCTGGTGAGCCAAAGCCAGTCCGCGCAAGGCGCATTGCAGGCCATGCAGGCGACCAATCAGCTTCTGGCCTTGCAGGCTAAGCAGACCATCCAGGCGCAACAGCTTCAGATCACCCAAGACCGCGCCGCTTCTTTGGAGCTAGTCCAGCAAGCCGTCGTGGCCGAGCGCGCCCGCGAAGTGCGGCGGCGCTTCCAGGGCACTGGTACGCCGTACACGCCGCAAGCCGTGAACTTCTACGGTCACTGAAGAACGGAGCATTTGCGCCATGAACGACGTTGCCGTCATTGATCGATTTCTCGATACCTTCGCGCGCTACATCGACTCGGGATTCGGCCTGCTGCAAGGCGAAGTGGCGTTTCTGACCGCGACGCTCATTGTCATCGACATGACGCTCGCCGGACTGTATTGGTCGCTGGGGCATGCCAGCGGCCAGGGCGACGACGTAATCGCCAAGCTGCTACGCAAGGTGCTTTATGTCGGCGCCTTCGCTTACATCATCGGCAATTTCAACGCGCTGGCCAGCATCCTGTTCCGCTCGTTCGCGGGGCTGGGGCTGATGGCCTCGGGCTCGTCGTTGAGCATGGGTAACTTTCTGCAGCCCGGGCGACTGGCCAAGACCGGCATTGATGCCGCAGCGCCCATTCTGGAGCAGATCGGCGACATGGCGGGCTTTCCCGAGGTGTTCGCCAACATCGACCCCATCGTGGTGCTGTTCCTGGCCTGGATGGTGGTGGTGCTCAGTTTCTTCGTGCTGGCGATTCAGCTTTTTGTGACGCTGATCGAGTTCAAGCTGACCACGCTTGCCGGCTTCGTGTTGGTGCCGTTTGCGCTTTGGAATAAGACCTCATTTCTTGCCGAAAAGGTGCTGGGCAATGTGGTGTCGTCGGGTGTGAAGGTGCTGGTGCTGGCCGTGATCGTTGGGATTGGCAGTGGCTTGTTCGCCGAGTTCCAGGTGCATCCCGATGAACCGTCCATTGATTATGCGCTGGTCATCATGCTGGCGTCGCTCTCCTTGCTGGCACTCGGCATCTTCGGGCCGGGCATCGCTACGGGGCTGGTCTCGGGCGGGCCACAGTTGGGTGCGGGTTCCATGGCCGGTGCCGCCGTGGGCGCGGTGGGGACGGCCGTCGCCATCGGTGCGGCCGCCACGGGCGTCGGCGGTGCGGTGGCGGCAGGCGCGCGCATGGTTCCGGGCGCCGCTCGCATGGCTTCGGGCGCGGCCCGCTCCATCGGTGCAAGCGCGGGCGGCATCCAATCGGCCTTCCAGACGAGTGCTGGGGCGGGGGGTGGTCTCAAAGGGGCAGCGGGGTCGGCTTTTGCGTCCGGCGCCGGGCCTGGCGCGTCCGCTGCGAGGTCATCCGAGACAGCTAGCCCTGCCGCACAACCGGCCTGGGCCAAACGTCTGCATCGCAGACAACAACTGACGCAAGCCGCTACGACCGCCGCCCACGCGCTGCGCGGTGGCGACAGCGGCGGCGCAGGCCAAGGCCCGAGTCTGCGTGATTCCGATTCATAAGGGGAACCCTCATGCGTTTCAAACGACCGCTGGTGCGTTATGCCGAATCACCGCAACCGGCCACACCTTACCAATCTGCCGCCCAGGTCTGGGATGACCGTATCGGTTCGGCGCGGGTGCAAGCCAGGAACTGGCGGCTGATGGCCTTCGGTTGCCTGCTGTTGGCGCTGCTCATGGCCGGTGGCCTCGTGTGGCGCTCGATGCAGTCCATCGTCACGCCTTATGTCGTGGAGGTGGATAACGCGGGCCAGGTGCGCGCCGTGGGGGAAGCCGCCACGCCGTACCGGCCCAACGATGCACAGATCGCTCACCATATTGCGCGTTTCATCACACTGGTGCGCTCGCTATCCATCGACCCCATCGTGGTGCGCCAGAACTGGCTGGATGCCTATGACTACACCACGGACAAGGGGGCCGCTGTGCTGAATGACTACGCACGGGTGAACGACCCCTTTACCCGTATCGGCAAAGAATCGGTGACGGTGCAGATTAGCAGCGTCGTGCGCGCCAGCGACACGTCCTTCAACGTGCGCTGGACGCAGCGCCGTTTCGTCAATGGTACGTCCGCCGGTCTGGAGCGTTGGACGGCGGTGGTGTCTATCGTGCATCAGCCGCCGCGCACCGAAGCGCGTTTGCGCAAAAACCCCCTGGGGCTTTACGTCAATGGCCTGTCGTGGAGCCGTGAACTCGATTCGTCTGAAGGAGCCCAGCGATGATGCCGTCTTTACGCTTTTACGTTTTTCCGTTGACCTTGATTGCCCTGGCGGGCTGCGCGACCCAGGGTAAGCCACCGCCTGCCATCTCGCTTGATGAACCAGTGCAGGCCGAACTATTGCCGGAACCGCCTAGCCCGGTCGAAGTGATTGCCGTGCCTGAGCCTCTGGCGCTGCCAGCGCAACTGAAACCCTTGCCGGGAACGGATGCGGGCCAGCCTACGCCGGAACCAGCCGATGAAACTGTACGGGTGTCCCGCGCCAATGCCGAAGCCCGTGTCGCGCCCACCCGCGAGGGTTACGTTAATGCCATTCAGGTCTGGCCCTACAGCGACGGGGCGCTTTATCAGCTCTATACCGGCGTGGGCCGCGTGACGGTGATTGCGCTGCAGCCCGGCGAGGAGCTGGTGACGGTGGCTGCCGGCGACACGGTGCGCTGGATTGTAGGCGATACGTCCAGCGGCAGCGGCGCAGACCTGCGCGTGAACGTCCTGGTCAAACCTATCCGCTCAGGCTTGAAGACGAATTTGGTCATCACCACCAACCGCCGCACTTATCTGCTTGAGCTAACTTCCACCGAAAAGACGTGGATGGCGTCGGTGTCCTGGGAGTATCCGAAGGATCGGATGCTGGCCCTGCAGCGTCAGAATCAGGCCGCACAAGCTACTGCGCCGGTGGATACCGGGCTGGCGCTGGAAAAGCTGCATTTCCGCTACACGGTCAGTGGCAGCAATCCGCCCTGGAAGCCGCTGCGCGCCTTTGATGATGGGCAGAAGGTCTATATCCAGTTTCCGGTTGGCATCGCTCATGGGGAGCTGCCGCCGCTCTTTGTGATCGACGCTGCAGGCGACGGCCAACTAGTCAACTACCGTTTCCGTTCGCCGTACTATATCGTGGATCGGCTGTTTGGTGCGGCCGAGCTGCGCCTGGGCGGTGATCGGGGCGACGTGGTGCGCATTGAGCGCACCGATGGCGTGGCTCGGAGGAACTGAGCATGAGCGAGGAACATACACCCGATAAAGCCTCACCCCAGGCGGCGGATAAGGTGGCCCCTGAAACCGTGGCGCTGCGCGCCCAGCCACGACCCGTCACGCGGCTGAACCGCCGCACACTGGCTTTGCTGGTAGGCGGGCTATCGGTGGTGGTGCTGGGTGCCACTATCTGGTCGCTGCAACCCCAGCGGCGCGGCGCAGGCGCACAGACCGAGCTTTACAACGTAGACAGGGTGTCAAAATCGGAAGAGCTTGATGCCTTGCCTGCGGATTATTCCATGCTACCTACACAAGAATTGCCGCCCGATGTGCCGGAACTCGGGCCGCCGCTGCCGGGCGACCTGGGACCAGCCATCGTGAACAGCCAGCAGCCAGCGGTTGCCACCTATGCGCCACCGGGCGTTGACGCTCAAGCCGCCGAACGCGAAGCGCGGCGCAAGGAGGCCGAAGCGGCCGCCGCCTCGCCGGTCTTTTTCCGTACCGGTCAGGGGCAGTCTGGCCAACCTTCGGCGGCGGCTGCGCAGGCCATGCCGGTGGCGTCGGGGACGGATAGTACCTTGGCCGCCTTCGACCCGTTGGCCGCGGGGCCAGCCTCGACAGCGGCGCAATCCACCGATCCCACTGCCGCACAGAGCCGGCAAGACGAGAAAGAGGCGTTCCTGCAATCCAGCTCTACGCAAACCCGTAACTCTGGCAATCTGCAATTGCCCGCCTCGCCGTATCAGGTCATGGCCGGTACGGTCATCGCCGCCGCGCTGGTAACAGGCATCAAGTCCGATCTTCCGGGTGACGTGATCGGCACCGTCACCGAACCTGTTTATGACTCTGCGACCGGCAAGTACCTGTTGATTCCGCAAGGATCGCGTATCCTGGGCCGCTACAACAGCCAGGTCAGCTACGGCCAAAGCCGGGTTCAGGTCGTGTGGCACCGGATCATCCTGCCCGATACGTCTTCGCTCACCCTGGATAACCTGGTTGGCACCGACCCGGCGGGCTACGCCGGCCTGGAAGATGATGTGGACTGGCACTGGGATCGCATCATAGGCGGTGCCGTGCTGACAACGCTTTTAGGCGTCGGCGCCGAACTGGCCGCGCCGGAAAATCGCCAGGACGGCGAGCGCATTATTATCGCCGGACGCGACAGCGCCCAGGACAGCATCAACCAAGTCGGCCAGGAAATGGCCCGGCGCAACATGAACATCCAGCCCACCTTGACCAGCCGACCCGGCCTGCCGGTGCGCATCATCGTCAACCGCGATCTGGTGCTGCGGCCATACCAGCCATTCTTCTTCAACAAGGGAGCATCACAATGACCACCACCCGAAAACTGCGGCTCGGGCCGTTGCCCAAGATCGAAACCATCAAACTGACCTTTGCATGCCCGGCCAGCCTGAAAGCCGAGCTGGAGCGTTATGCATCGCTGCATGCGCAGACGTATGGAGAAACCGTTGATGCCGCGACGTTGATTCCACACATGCTGGAAGCATTCATGGCGGGAGATCGCGGGTTCAAAAAGGGCGGCGTGCGCAAGGCAGCGCCATCAACGGAGATGTTGTCACGAACGGCTTGACACCAGCTTTTCTTGGTCTTTCGGCTGTTGGTCTTTCGGCTTGTGTGTGACGAGGTAGTTGGGTTAGAATTGACTTAACACACCCGCCACACGTCCTATCTTCGGGTAGGGTTCTGCTCTATGCAGACGTGCAAAAGGCGGGTTTTTTGCATCTATACCATGGCAATAAATTGCGTTCCATTCAATAAACCAGCATCTTCGCCGGAGCAGCTTCTCCAGAAGTTGGAGCGGCAAGGATTGGTGGTGGATGACGCTAGGCGTGAGTGGGCGCTCAGTTATATGCGTTTCGTGGGCGGATATCGTCTCAAAGGATACTGGTATCATCTGGTCGATCCGGTCACCAAGGCCTTTCCGGCTGGCCATCGGTTTGAACAAATCGTCAGTCGCTGCGAGTTCGATAGAGAGTTGCGAGCCCTCACCATGGCAGCCATCGAGCGCTTGGAAATTGCGGTGCGGGTTGTGATGGCAAACTACCTGAGCCTCAAGCACTCGCCACATTGGTTCCTGGATGCCAGTTTGTTCAGACAAGGACGCCGCCAAGGCGCGGCCGAACTTGTAGTGAAGATCGAGGCCGAGGTGGAGCGGGCCCGCGACAAGACGTTCGTGAAGCATTATTTCCTACGGTACAGTACGCCACGTCTTCCGCCCAGTTGGTCGGTGTGTGAGTGCGTGACATTTGGGCTTTGGTCTAGAACCTACCAGTTGCTGAAGAATCCGAATGATCGCAAAGCAATTAGCCGACGCTTCAATATTGACGCGACCGAGGTATTTGAATCGTGGATTCACACCTTGACGGTTGTACGTAATATGGTGGCCCACAGTGGGCAACTTCTTCGCGTGACACTCGGAGTTGCACCCAAGGATTATCGCAAGGCAGGCATTCGCTTTTCCGATTCAAAATCGTTCTATGCCGTGGCGACGGTCATCAATTATCTATGGCGCCAGACAGGTCTGCCGCAGGCGTGGCCGGATCAGTTGAAAGAGTTATTTACCAGGTATCCGGAGGTGAACTTGGCTGAGATTGGTTTCCCGGCAGATTGGAGCAACCAGCCGGGTTGGCTGTAATCGCTTCTCGACACAGCGCTCTCGGTCATGGCAGCGCGGCTGATCCGACCGCATACCTGCTGCGATGGCCCCGCGAGGCACGCCCGGTCCGAGATACGGTGTTGATTAAGGAGATCCCGCCGCGCGCCGGGCAACTACACCCGAGAGGCTGGTGTCGGGTGGTATCGGAGTTGAGGAGGCGAGCTGATTGGTCAGTACTTTCAACGAAATATCGATAAAAACTCAATGCTAACCGTGTGTGTGAATGGGTATGGTGGTGGTCATGGAGCCATCTACGAAATTGAGATGGTTTCAACTCGCATGCGTGGTTTTAGGTCTGACCCACCGTGCTATACGCACGGACAGTAGTGCGAACAGCGTCCAGGCGTACAGTTGTGGCTCAAAGAAGTCGTTTTTTCCGGCCCGCATCCAGATAAAATGCCAAACAGACAGGATGGCGGCAGGATAGACCAGCCAATGCAGGCGCATCCACCACCCGCCCAGTCGGCGAATCCAGCCGTGGGTCGAGGTGACGGCAAGGGGTATCAGGCAGAGGACGGCAAGGGCGCCTATGCCGATGACGCTGCGTTGCCACAGGTCGACCCACATGGCCAGCGGTGCTGCTCCCCGGTCCCAGAGTGCCCAGGCGATGACGTGCAGGATAGTGTAGAAGAATGCGTATAGGCCAAGCTTTCGGCGGTGGCGCGCCAGACCATTCCATTTCGTGATCCACCGGATAGGGGTTACACAGAGGGTCGCCCAGAGCAGTGCCAAGGCCCAGATGCCACTGGATCGCGTCAGGAATTCCTGCGGGTTCGCGCTCAGGCTGCCCAGGTACCCGAGCACCACCCAGCGCAGAATAGGGAATAGTCCGAATAGGTGAATGCTCAGGCCGAGCGTGAAGCTGCCGCCTTTTCGCCTGGGCGGTGTTGTTTGGGCTGCGGCGGGCCTGTGGACATTTGACCGGGCTCGTTCGGATCGTATGTCGTGATGTGACATAAGGTACCTTAGAAATTCTGCCGCAGGTCCATGCCCTGGTACAGCGCGGCCACGTCTTTCCCGTACCCATTGAAGGGCTGCGTCGGAATGCGGGCAGCGAACAAGCCCGAGCCGATGCGCCGCTCGGTGGCCTGGCCCCAGCGCGGGTGGGGGACACTGGGGTTCACGTTGGCATAAAAGCCGTATTCCCGCGGGGCCGCCCGCATCCAGCTCGTGGTTGGTTGCGTGGATTGCAGGTGAATCCGTACGAGTGATTTACCTGATTTGAACCCGTACTTCCAGGGGACGACAATGCGCATTGGCGCACCATTCTGCGCGGGCAGTTCGTGGCCGTAAAGCCCGAATGTGAGCAATGTGAGCGGATGCATGGCTTCGTCCATTCGCAGCCCTTCGACGTAGGGCCAGTCGAGGATGCCTTGTCGCACGCCCGGCATGGCTTTGGGCTGTACGACCGTGGTGAAGACTACATATTTCGCCGCCTCCGTCGGTTCGATGTGCTTGAGCAGATGCGAAAGCGAATAGCCGATCCAGGGGATCACCAGAGACCACGCTTCGACACAGCGCAACCGGTAGATGCGCTCTTCGAGCGGCGCGAGTTTACGCAAGTCATCAATGTCCAGGGTCATCGGCCGGCGCACTGCGCCGTCAATCTGCACCGCCCACGGGGTCAACTGCATTTTGCCGGCATATTTCGCGGGGTCGCCCTTTCCGGTGCCGAATTCATAGAAATTGTTGTAGGTCGTGATGTCCTGCCAGCTGTTGGCAAGTTCGTCGGTGGACCATTCGGCGTTGCGCGAGGCGGGGAGCACCGGGCCTGTGGGGCCAGTGTCTGATACTGCCGACGCTGCCTGAGATGTTCCCAAAGCGAGTGGTGCAAGCGCGGCGCTCTTCAGGAGCCGCCGCCGTCCTTGCCAGACGGCTTCGGGGGTGATTTCGGACGGCACGATGTCCGTTTTCCAGGGATGGCGCATGATGGTTCTCCTGTGTGTTGGGAACGTGACATCGGACCTGTGCGAATTCGGCGGCGGGAAGCGTGGTGGTCCGCGTGTCCCAGGCCGCTTAGGGTTGATTCCATTCGTTCGACCGGAAAATCCAGGCAGAACAGAATCCGCCCGTCATTGCAAGTTTCAACCCGAGCACCGCCGCCGTGGATGTCCATGATAGCGGCAACGATGGCGAGGCCCAGGCCATTGGATTCGGTGGGGAGGCTGCGCGAGGCGTCTCCGCGATAGAAGCGTCTGAACATGCGTCCGGCTTCCTCCTGTGTCACGGGAGGGCAGTGGTTTTCGACGGCGACTGTAAATCCCTGCCGATCGGCGTATGCCGCCAGGCGTATCCGAGTGTCTGCGTCTCCGTAGCGGATCGCGTTGATGACCAGGTTGTTGACAGCACGCCGGCACATGACAATGTTTGCGTAACCGGTGCCATCTGCTTCGACGGCGAACGACATGCCGCGTTCGTCGGCCAGGCCTTCAAAATATTCCGCTATTTTTTCCAATTCCTGCGCAAGCGCGATGGGCTGGCGTTCCAGCGCGATTGCATTGTGGTCGGCACGCGACAGGAAGAGGATGTTTTCCACAATGTGTGTGATGCGCGTCAACTCTTCAAGATTGGAGGCGAGCAGCGCTTCGTAGTCGGCGGCGCTTCGTGGCTGCGCCAGCGCCACCTGGGTTTGCCCCATCAGGACATTGACCGGGGTGCGTATCTCGTGGGCGAGATCAGACGAGAATTGGGACAGGTGTTCATAGCCCGATTGAATGCGGTCCAGCATGGCGTTGCACGAACGGGCGAGCTGGCGCAGTTCAGAGGGCATGTCTTCTTCCGGCAAGCGCACCGCGAGGTTGGTGGATGACACCTGCCGGGCGCGTTTTCCCATCACTTCCAACGGACCCAGGCCGCGCTTCAGGAATAAAAAGCCCAGTATCGAGCTCAGTAGCGCGGCTAGTGCGATCGCGCCCATGACGCGTAGCCAATAGGCCTTGAGCATTTGCGACTCTTGCGTCATGACGTAGGCGGCCGTGATCTTGACCGTACCGTCTTGACCTCCTACTTTGGCCAGTGCCGAAACCCAGCGCACACCGACGCCGTCGGCGCGAGTTCCGGCGCGCAGCGCGTCGATGCCGACGTCCTGATCCACTGGAACGGCCGTCAAAGAAGGGATCGTCATGTGTCCCGGGTTCACATCGATGAATGGCTTTTCCCCCACGCGCTGGAAGATGCGTACGTCCTGCTCGTTGCCCAGCATGCTTTCGAACAGGTCGGGGCGTTTTTCCATCTGTCGGATGTTGTAGAGATCCTGGAGCAAGGTGCGAAAGCGCTCCACACGGCCCACGAGTGTGTAGTCTGCACGGGTTTCGAGTGCCTGCTTTGCCTCGGCGTACAGATAAAGTCCCAAGCCGGAGACCACCATGCAGGAGACGATGGCGAAAAGAATGGCGGTGCGTGCCGTGAGTGACTGCAGCAATGGATGCTTCACGGCTGCTCCGCCAGCATGTAGCCGATACTGCGTACTGTGTGAATCAGCTTTTGATCGAAAGGGGTATCGACCTTTGCACGCAGGCGCTTGATCGCGACATCCACCACGTTGGTGTCGCTGTCAAAGTTCATGTCCCAGACCTGCGAGGCGATGACGGAGCGCGGCAATGCTTCCCCCTGCCGCTGCAAGAGCAAGTGCAAAAGCATGAATTCCTTGTTTGTCAGCGTGACCGTGACGCTGCCCCGTGAGACTTTGCGCCGAATGGGGTCCAGCGCCAAGTCTGCAAGCCGTAGCGTCGTAGGCTCATGCGTGACGCCCCGCCGCAGCAGCGTCTGCACCCGTAGAACCAGCTCGGTAAAGGAAAATGGCTTGACCAGATAGTCGTCCGCACCGAGTCGTAGGCCATGGATGCGGTCTTCGACCTGGTCCCGCGCAGTGAGAAAAATAACCGGCACGTCCGAGAGCCGCCGTATTTCCGCCATGACCTGCCAGCCATTCTTTCCAGGTAGCATCACATCCAGGATCAGTAGCTCATAGCGCTGTTCCCGGGCAAGATGCAGGCCGTCGATGCCGTTGCGTGCTAGATCCACGTGGTGGCCCGCCTCGGACAGACCTTTCTGAAGATAGTTTCCCGTTTTTATGTCGTCTTCAATGACGAGGATGGCCATGTGCAAGCCTCTATCGTAAAAGGGATTATCTTATCAACTCTGAATCTGGCCCTCAGTCGGCGGCGTAGGCGAGGCACCATCCCATGGGACTGATTTCGCCCGCCACGACAAGACAGGCGCCGGGTGCGCCGGAAATTGATCCCGGCGTGAAGTTGGCGCAGTTGGCGCAGAAGGATGTGCCGTCAGGGTGATCCTGGTATTTCACTGCGGCTTTGCTGGCTTTGCCCGGAGGCTGCGCCGCAAAGGAAGGGGAGACGCCCAGCAGCCCCGCAAGCGGGAGCGCTGCTACCGTGCCGGCGGTCAGGGCGAGCTTGCGTAAGGCCTGGCGTCGTGGAATGACGCGCGGATGCGTATTTTTCATGAAGGGTTTCCTGTGTTTCAACAGTCAGGTGGCGGTGCGCGGCACCACCTTGCCGATCCGGGATGATTAGTCGTTTCCCACGACGGAGATCCAGAAAGGCACGTCGCCCTTGGTGGGGACTTGCTTGACGACGTCCAGTGTGTTGGCGTCTATGACGGCGATCTGATTGGTTCCAGTGATGGATGCGTATATCCAGTGCCCATCGGCGCTGGCCCGCACGCCGTGCGGCCCCTGGCCGACATCCACACGTTTGACGACCTGCATGGTTTTTGGATCGATGACATCGACGAGATGATCCGCGATCGCGCCGGTGACCACGTACTTGCCGCCCGGTGTGACATCAATGCCGCCGTGGCCCAGGCCGACCGGGATGACCGCTTTCACCTTGTGCGATGCAATGTCCACTGCGGCGACTTTACCGACAAAGTCTCGCACCCAGAGCGTCTTCTCATCAGGCGAGAGGTCAAGATTGTGCGGGCCCTTTATGCCAGGAACGGGGATTTCGTCCACCTTCTTGAGCAACGACATGTCCAGCACCGCTACGCCCGTGCCCCCTTGCAGGGTGACGTACGCCATTTTGCTGTCGCGCGTGAATCGAATGTTGTGGGGCGTTTTACCAACGGTAATCGTCTTGACTAATTTTCTGGTCTTCAGGTCAATGACCGATACGGTATCTTCACCGGCCGCCACAGCCATGCCCCAGCGTTCATCAGGGCTGATGGCGACGCCTTGGGGCACTTTGCCGATTTTGTAGGTTGCCAGCTTTTGGCCGGTCTGTGCGTCCAGCAGATAGGCCTCTGGCTGATCCTTGCTGCTCACCATCAGTAGTTTGCCGTCGGCTGAAATGGCATCGTAATGGGCCGTAGGCAACCCATCCAGGCTGTTGGATGTTGCCATCTCTTGCACAGCGTTGGCTTTGGTTAGAGTGATGTAAACGGGCTGCGGAAACGGGTCGGCGGATGTTGCGGCTTGTACACCCGAAATGCCTGTAGAGAGCGCGAAGGCCAGGGCGAGGCGATACGCGGACCGGCGAAAGCGAGTAGCTGTGGCTTGCTGGTGATTGTTTACTATCATCGTGGCTCCTGAAAATGATTGCGCGCGACGCGTTGATCTGAGTCAAATGCGTGTCGTGCCTTGCATCTTAGGGTTCACGTTCTGTCGACAACATGGCATTCTGGTGACAAAATTGTCATAAAGGTGTGGTTATCGCAGCCAGTTATTTATTGTCCAAGTAATAGATGTCAAGGATCATCCAAATTTCCGCACTCGACAGTTTCACGCGTAAGCCGCATCGGGTGTTTACTCTGTGGCCGCGCTGACGCAGCATTGACAGGCCTATGTTGATCATCAGCAAACGCGAACCATCGACGATCTTGCCAAGTTGTGCGCGCAAAGCCGCATCGATGACGCCGGCCACAGCAAAGGCTGCCACACACCACCACTGCAGCGAAGCTGGTCGCTACCTGGATAGAGTCGGTCCACCGCGTTGACGGGTAGCGACACAGCGAGGATTGCCGGCAAAGCCCAGTACAATCCCGATCAGGCTGTCTGTGGCGAGCGTGAGGTGTATCTCCGCTATCCGCGCTTCGGGTCAGATCGCCATACGGCGATTCCACGGCATGCGCCGCAGCAACCGCGCCATCCCGCACCAGCCCGTTGCTCCGGCAATCATCATTCCCGTTCCGACAATCGCGGGTAGAACGAAGAAGCGCGGATCGACGAGGAACCCGAAGACTACCCCCAGCAACGTCAAGCCTCCGGCGCAAAGCTGTACTTGTCGCATCAGTTCCAGCGGTTGACCTTGATCGCGCTCGACTTTCAGTCCGGCGCGGCGCCACGCATCAAGCCCACCTTCAATGATGTAGCACGGTGCGCTGGTCGCGCCGACCAGACGGGACGAATTGGCCTGAGTGCGTGCGCCGGAACGACAGTGGAAGATGACCGGGCGATTGTCGGTTTCGAGGCCATCGATCTCGGTCATGGGGACATTGACTGCTTCGGCTATGTGTTCGCGCATATATTCGTCACGGTCGCGAATGTCGATGAGTTTGGCCCCTGTGTCGATCAGGCGCCGCGCCTCGGCCGGGGGGATGGGGATCATGGTCATCGGGTCAATCCTTACAATAAAGTTGATAGAGTGTTGCCAGCAGTGTCTCAATCTGGGGGTCGGCCACCCGATACCACAATGTTTGGCTTTTACGGTGAAAGTCCACGAGTCCTTGCTCACGCATTTTGGCAAGATGCTGCGAGAGCGCCGACTGCGAAAGGTTCACGTCCAGGGCGAGATCCCCGACTGTTCGTTCTTTGTGTTCGATCAGTTTGCACAGCACCATCAAGCGGCGAGTGTTGCTGAGCGCTTTCAAGGTTTGTGCGACAGTACCCGCCTTTTGTTCGAACGTTGCGAGATCCATGGTGACTTCGAACATTAAAAGACCTTTTTAATTAGACAATTCTAATTTAGCATGTTCTAATATAATTAGCAAGCATTTATGGAGATTGCCGTGGTTGCCGAACCCATCATCGAAGCGTTCTTTGACAAACATACCCATACGATCAGCTATCTGGTCGTGGAGCCCGTCGCATGTGTCGCCGCTGTCATCGACCCGGTTTTAGGCTTTGACATGCCCAGCGGCGAGGTTGACACCACGTCCGCAGATCATATTCTCGCGCTGGCAAAGGCAAAGGGGTGGCGCATCACCATGGTGCTCGAAACGCACGCCCATGCCGACCACTTGTCGGCTGCTTCCTACATCAAAGAGAAGACAGGCGCACGGGTTGCCATTGGCGAGCACATCCAAGAGGTGCAGAAGATTTTTCGTCCTGTTTTTGCGCTTTATCATCTGGAGGCAGACGGGTCCGATTTCGACCAGCTTCTTGCCGAGGGTGATCGGATCGAACTGGGGGCGCTGGAAATACAGGTGCTGCATACGCCAGGTCATACCCCCGCCGATATGACCTATCGAATCGGCAACACAGCGTTTGTCGGCGATACTTTGTTCATGCCAGATTACGGGACGGCGCGCACAGACTTTCCGGGAGGCGATGCGCGCGCGCTCTATCGATCGATTCGTCGTCTGCTTGACCTGCCCGGCGGCACGCGGCTGCTTCTTTGTCATGATTACACGGGGCCGGACCGAGAGGAGCATCGCTGGGAGACGACGGTGCGCGAGCAGCGTCAAGCCAACATCCATGTGAACGACCGTATCACCGAAGAGGAATTTGTAGCAATGCGGCAGGCGCGTGATGCGACGCTTTTAGTGCCGAAGCTGTTGTTGCCGTCCATACAGGTAAACATCTGCGCGGGGCGCTTGCCTGACGCGGACGAAAATGGCGCCCGATTTCTGCGTATACCACTCAAGGTCAAGAAAACGACGGGGCAACTGTCGCCTGCGGAACTTGGGAAGACATAGTCTGTCGGAGTAAAAATTGTAAGGTGTGAATGGCACTAGCGAAATCCTTTCGCATCATGTGCCGCGACAGTGCCGCGCTAACTCGTATCGGACAAGACGTTGTAGCGCGTTTGAGCGTACTGCATGTGAGAGCTATATCGTACTCCGAGGAACGAGAGCATGGTCCAGCACAATATGCCTGCATACGCCAGGATATGCCATAAGTTGACGGTCAAATTCTTGGGACAAATTTGGGACAATTTAGTCGCCAAAACACGCCAATTCATGCCCATAACAAGTCAGGGAGGGGTGGGGCGTAGCTTTCTTTAATTATTTGATTCTAAAGTGATATTTTGTATTTTTGTCCCTGAGAATAGCTGCTCTTGATCCACCATGGGGGTGTGGCCGGAGAGATCTTGGGTGGTCATGCGCAGGGGCTGTCTATGTAGGGTGGGAGAGGCAGACCGTATTATCGTTCATGGGGGGAGTGGGTGTGTGGGGACATTCTTGGCGCACAGGTTTGTGCCCAATCCCGTCAGCCTTTGGAACCTATATCAGTGTGTTCGAGCGTAGGGTATTAGTGGGCGAGAGGAAAACTAAATTGATAGTTTTTTTCGTAGCTCTGATATTATATTGTTACATACAATAACATCATAGTAATAGAACCTTGGGGTAAGGCAATGTTGCGACAACGACAGGTGAAGAGTTCTTCGGCAATTGCCAGTATTCCCTTCCATGTCTGCCCGGCGAAAGTCTTCCCCACGCCCGTGGGGGTGTTTCCGGCTGCGATGGCTACGGGTCTACGGGTCTACGGTCTTCCCCACGCCCGTGGGGGTGTTTCCGATTTGCGCCGCCCAGTTGGGGGAAAGTGACAGTCTTCCCCACGCCCGTGGGAGTGGAACTACGTTCTATTGATGCGTGGTGCGGCGACTATCTGGTCTTCCCCTTTAGTAGGGCCATTCGCTGTTACACGTGCAATCCAATCGCCACCAAAACCCT
>NZ_JAUCBZ010000009.1 GCF_034676545.1 Pararhodobacter sp. | reverse complement strand
CCTGTTCATAGGGCATCGGCGCGGTCTGCATCCCGACGCCACCAGAGCCAAGCCCCAGCTTGCCAGCCATCGCATCGACCCGCTCCACCGCATGCCGCCAGCGCCGGTGCAACGCCACGATGGAACGACCCATGGCCGGCATGGAAACTGCAACCTCCTTCAGCTCGGCAAGGCTCACCTTCTCACCATTGGCAGGGTCGGCGAACACCTCGCGCAGGTCCGCCACCAGCCGGCCTTCCTCACCCTCGGCAAAGAGCTGCACATCGACGCCGAAAATTTCGTTGATCTTCAGCAGCAC
The DNA here is from genome assembly GCF_034676545.1 of Pararhodobacter sp. Lineage (NCBI taxonomy): Bacteria > Pseudomonadati > Pseudomonadota > Alphaproteobacteria > Rhodobacterales > Paracoccaceae > Pararhodobacter > Pararhodobacter sp. The sequence goes on along the minus strand of NZ_JAUCBZ010000009.1, from coordinate 7,304 downwards.
CTGCACGGTGAGAGGGCGCTGGTTCTTTTCAAGCTGGTTGAGGTAGCTGGGAGACAGGCCAAGAGCCTGCGCCAGAGCCACCTGCGTCAGCCCCTTTTCCTCACGCAGGCGCTTGAGGCGCATGCCCACGAATGTCTTCTTCATCATCATTTGCAAAATTCGCAAATTTGAAGATGACCGCTCGCAAATCCTCGCATTTTCAGTCGTTCCCCAAAAATCATCTCGCAAATATTGTGAGGATCAGACCCCGATCGCAAGTCTTTTCACAAACGATCCGCTGCCAAGAACCGACGGACAAGGGTGCGGGATGGGGACAACAGGAGGGACTGATGAGCCAGCGCAAGAGCTATGCCGAACTGAACACCGAACTGCGTGCACGTTTTCCGAACGGCGTCGCCCCCGGCGGCGTGAGTGTGGATGACATCATCCAGCTGCGCCTCCAGAACAGCTTCGACACCCATCTCGACATCGCCCGCGACATGGCGAGCGTGATGCGTGCGGACATGGCGGCTTATGACGCTGACAGCTCGAAGTTCACCCAGTCTCTCGGCTGCTGGTCCGGCTTCCATGCCCAGCAGATGATCAAGGCCGTGAAGCGCCTGCGCGGCACCACCAAGGGCAGCTATGTCTATCTCTCCGGCTGGATGGTGGCCGGCCTGCGCAACCGCTTCGGCCATCTGCCGGACCAGTCCATGCATGAGAAGACCGCCGTCGCGGACCTGATCGAGGAGATCTATGTCTCTCTGCGTCAGGCTGATGAGGTGGCCATCAATGACCTGTTCAAAGATCTGAAAGCCGCCCGTGAAAAGGACGATGCAGCTGCCGAGGCCAAGGCGATCGCGGCCATCGACAGCTTCGAAACCCATGTGGTTCCGATCATCGCCGATATCGACGCCGGTTTCGGCAATGAGCACGCCACCTATCTGCTGGCGAAGGAACTCATCAAGGCCGGCGCCTGCTGCCTCCAGATTGAAAATCAGGTGTCGGACGCCAAGCAGTGCGGCCATCAGGATGGCAAGGTGACGGTGCCGCGCGAGGACTTCATCGAGAAGCTGCGCGCCTGCCGCCTCGCCTTCGAGGAACTGGGTGTGGAAGACGGTGTCATCGTCGCCCGCACCGACAGTCTCGGCGCGGGCCTCACCCAGAAGGTGCCGGTGAGCGCGCATCCGGGGGATCTCGCCAGCGATTACATCAAATGGCTGAAGACCGAACCGATCACCAATGACAACCCCATCCGCGACGGTGAACTGGCGCTCTACCAGAACGGCACCTTCGTGCGCCCGCTGCGCCTGCCCAACGGCCTGTTCCCCTTCAAGGACGGCACCGGCAAGGCGCGCGTGATCGAGGATTGCATCGCCAATCTGACACTGGGCGGGGCAGACCTGCTCTGGATCGAGACTGACACACCGAATGTGGACGAGATCGCTTCCATGGTGAACGATATCCGCAAGGCGGTGCCGAACGCCAAGCTCACCTACAACAACTCGCCTTCCTTCAACTGGACCCTGAACCTGCGCAAGCAGGTGCGCGCCCAGTGGATCGCCGAAGGCAAGATCAAGGATGCCGACTACCCCGGTGACAATGCGCTGATGGGCGCAGCCTTCGATGACACTGAACTGGGCCGCGAGGCGGATGACCGCCTCAAGCGCTTCCAGACCGACATCTCGGCCCGCGCCGGCGTGTTCCACAATCTCATCACCCTGCCCACTTTCCACCTCACCGCCAAGTCGGTGGACGAACTCTCGCGCGGCTATTTCGGCGAGGACAAGATGCTGGCCTATGTCGCCACCGTGCAGCGCGAGGAAATCCGCCGCAACGTCTCGGCGGTGAAGCACCAGCATGAAGTGGGCTCGGATCTGGGTGACAGCTTCAAGGAAATGGTGGCCGGCGAGCGCGCCCTGAAGGCGGGCGGCCATGCCAACACCATGAACCAGTTCGCGGCCGAGTGAGCCGAACCGGCTGAACCTCATCCCACACATTCAGGAGTGTTCATCATGAGCACGGAATTCAAGGCTGTTCCCGCACAAGACTTCACCGAACGCGATCGCGCCATCAACCGGGTCGCCGATGCGGTGCACCGCATGAATGAGGCCGTGCAGCGGGCGGTATCCTCCGGCATCTCGGTGGAGCTGGTGCGCGTGTCCCGCCACCATGACGGCGCAGGCAGCTGGGGCGACCAGATGATCCCGCTGGTGCGTGAAGCCGCATCGGCTCAGGCCACCTGACATGAGCCCCCACCCGCATCCGGCTCCCGCAGCCCGCCGCCGCGCCGCCGCCCCTGCCCGTTTGCGAGACGGACACGGCGCCCGGCCCGGTTCGGACCGGCTTCATCGAGATGATTTTTCCCGATCAGGCCAACCATTACGGCACGCTGTTTGGCGGCAACGCGCTCAGCATGATGGGAAAGGCGGCCTTCGTGGCCGCCACCCGCCATGCCCGCTGCCCGGTGGTGATGGCCAGCTCCGAGAAGACCGCGTTCCACGTGCCGGTGCTGGTGGGGCAGATCGTGGAGCTGGATGCCCATGTGGTGCGGGTGGGGCGCACCTCCATGACCGTCATCGTTGAGGTGACGGCGGAAGAACTTCTCACTGGCGCGCGCTGCCTCGCGGTGCGCGGCTCGTTCGAAATGGTGGCGGTGAATGCGGCTGGCAAACCCGTGCCCATTCCCACCTCCGCCCGCGCGCCCATTACCGCATCCGTGGCGGCCCCCTCTTCTCACACCAAGGAAATGCCCAAGTGAAGCAGCATCACGTCCGCACCTACAAATCCGCTGAACATCTTGCGCGCGCCGACCAGCTCGCATGGAAAATCGCGGAAGTCGCCACCGATGCGGTTGCGGTGGAAGATGATGTGGTGGAGATGATCGGCAACCGCATCATCGACAATGCAGCGGTGGCAGCGGCCTCCATCAGCCGCCGCCCGGTGGCGAGCGCACGGGCGCAGGCGCTGGCACACCCCTTCCAGCCGGGAGCGACCGTGTTCGGCCTCTCCAGCCATCGCCGCATCTCGCCGGAATGGGCGGCATGGGCCAATGGCGTGGCGGTGCGCGAGCTGGATTTCCACGACACCTTCCTCGCCGCCGACTACTCCCACCCCGGCGACAACATTCCCCCCATTCTGGCCGTGGCCCAGCATTGCGGGCTGGATGGACAGGCGCTCATTCGCGGCCTTGCCACCGGCTATGAGATTCAGGTGGATCTGGTGAAGGGCATCTGCCTGCACGAGCACAAGATCGACCATATCGCCCATCTCGGCCCTTCGGCGGCGGCGGGCATCAGTGCGGCGCTGGGCCTCTCCACGGAAGTGACCCTTCAGGCGGTGCAGCAGGCATTGCATGTCACCACCACCACCCGCCAGTCCCGCAAGGGCGAGATTTCCAGCTGGAAGGCCTACGCCCCCGCTTTTGCCGGCAAGATGGCGGTGGAAGCCGTAGACCGCGTGATGCGCGGTGAAGGTGCGCCATCCCCGGCATGGGAAGGCGAGGATGGCTTCATCGCATGGCTGCTGGGCGGCCCGAAGGCGGAATATCTCGTGCCCCTGCCCGAAAAGGGAGAGGCGAAGCGCGCCATTCTGGACACCTACACCAAGGAGCATTCGGCCGAATATCAGAGTCAGGCGCTGATTGACCTTGCCCGCCGCATGGGGCCGAAAATCGGTGATCTTGCACAGGTGCAGAGCATTGTCATCCACACCTCCCATCACACCCATTATGTGATCGGCACCGGCGCGAACGACCCGCAGAAGATGGACCCGAATGCGAGCCGCGAAACGCTCGATCATTCCATCATGTATATCTTCGCGGTCGCGCTGGAAGATGGCGCATGGCACCACGCCCGCTCCTATGCCCCCGAGCGCGCCAACCGCCCCGGCACGGTTGCGCTGTGGCACAAGATCTCCACCGTGGAAGACGCGGAATGGACCCGCCGCTACCACAGCCGCGACCCGAAGGAGAAGGCGTTCGGCGGCCGCGTGGTGGTGACCCTCAAGAGCGGTCAGGTGATCGAGGATGAGCTGGCGATTGCCGATGCCCATCCGCTGGGAGCACGCCCGTTTGCCCGCGCCCAGTATGTCGCCAAGTTCCGCGCGCTGGCGGAAGGCGTCATCACCCCATCCGAGCAGGACCGCTTCCTCGGCACCGTGGAGCGCCTGCCGCGCCTGAAGGCCGATGACCTTCTGGGCCTGAACTTCACTGTGGATCCGGCCCTGCTGGGCACCGCAACACCGGGCATCTTCGACTGGCGCGCGCCAAACGCACCGGCCCTCTCCGTCGTCTCCGGCTGAGGAAACGCCTGTGCCGCGCATCAGAAGGGTGCGCGGCACATATACCGATTCTGATCCCACGTCTCACAGGCACACCTGTGGCCCGCGATCGACACTGATGCGGCACAATCCGGAACCCGGATGAGACTGGCAGCACACATCGCGCCCCGGCTTTGTCCGGGCCGCCCCCGGTTTCGGCCCCGACCATTCAGCCAGAGCCGACACTGACTCACATGACACACCATGCGGCCCTGAAGCAGGCCCAGCCCGCATCATCAGGACAGGGCAAGCCCCGTCAGCTCAGCCCCTGCCGCACCTGAGCAAAACCCATCGCGCCGGCCCATGGCCGGAGCCGTTGGCATCATATGCACACAAGACGCCGGCGACCCCGGCGGTCTGGTTCCGGGAGGTTCCAATGTCTCTCTCTCATGCCACTCCAGCTGGAACACCCAGCCCGGACGCGCCCAAGAAGCCGAAGAAGTCTGTCGCCCTGTCCGGTGTCGTTGCCGGCAACACCGCCCTCTGCACAGTGGGTCGCACGGGCAATGACCTGCACTATCGCGGCTATGACATTCTCGACATGGCCGAAGCCTGCACCTTCGAGGAAGTGGCCTATCTGCTCATTCATGGCGATCTGCCCACCCCTTCCGAGCTTGCCGCCTACAAGGTCAAGCTAAAGACCCTGCGCGGCCTGCCCGCCGCTGTGCGCCGCACACTGGAGGAACTGCCCGCCGCCGCGCACCCGATGGATGTGATGCGCTCCGGCGTCTCGGCGCTTGGCTGCGTGCTGCCGGAAACCGCCGACCACAACACCCCGGGTGCGCGCGACATCGCCGACAGGCTGATCGCCTCGCTCGGCTCCATGCTGCTGTACTGGTATCACTACACCCAGAACGGCCGGCGCATCGAGGTGGAAACCGATGATGAAAGCGTGGGTGGCCATTTCCTCCATCTGCTGCATGGCGTTGCCCCGCGCGCCAGCCATGTGCGGGCGATGGATACCTCGCTGATCCTCTATGCAGAACACGAGTTCAACGCCTCCACCTTCACCGCGCGCTCCATCGCGGGTACGGGCTCGGACTTCTACTCCGCCATCACCGGTGCGATTGGTGCTCTGCGCGGCCCCAAGCATGGCGGAGCGAACGAGGTCGCGTTCGAAATCCAGAAGCGCTACGCGGGGCCGAATGAGGCCGAGCTGGATATTCGCCAGCGTGTGGCCAACAAGGAAGTCGTCATCGGCTTCGGGCATCCGGTCTATACGGTTTCGGACCCGCGCAATGTGGTCATCAAGCGTGTCGCCCGCGCCCTCTCGCAGGAGGCCGGCTCCACCCGCATGTTCGATATTGCAGAGCGGATCGAAACCGTGATGGGGGAGGCGAAGAACATGTTCCCCAATCTCGACTGGTTCAGCGCCGTTTCATACCACATGATGGGCGTGCCCACCGCCATGTTCACCCCGTTGTTCGTTATCGCCCGCACCTCCGGCTGGGGTGCGCATATCATCGAGCAACGTCTGGACAACAAGATCATCCGTCCTTCCGCCAATTATATCGGCCCGGAGAACCAGGTGTTCGTGCCGCTGGAAGCCCGCGGACAAGCTGAGACCCAGACCGGCGTCTATTCCGTCAGCCACGGCCTTTGACCGTAGCCAAACGGACTCGCTCAAGCGCCGCGCGGGCTGCACCAGAGGCCTGTGAATCCATCCTCAAGGGCCTCTGGCATCAGCGCCATCGCGTGGGCTGATCCGGGCTGGGTCAGGCCAGCCCGGCCATGGCGCGACGCCGGTTGCCGTTGCCGGCGTCGCAGCTCTTTTCATGCCGCCATGCGGTGTGCCACCTTTTGCAATTCCACAGGGGCATAATGCGCAGCAGACCCTGCCGCACCGCCCGAGGAGACCGTGATGCCCTATCTCGTCGCATCTGATTTGCCCACAGAACCCGCCGGCCTGCGCTTTCGCGCGCTGGTGGAACAGGGTGGCATTGCCCAGCTTCCCGGCGCGCACAATGGGCAGGCCGCGCTTCAGGCGCGTGCCGCCGGCTTCAAGGGGCTGTATCTTTCCGGCGCAGCCATGACCGCCTCCATGGGGCTGCCGGATCTCGGCATCATCACGGTCGATGAAGTGGCCTTCTTCATCCGCCAGATCGCCCGCGCTTCCGGCCTGCCGCTGCTGGTGGACGGCGACACCGGTTATGGCGAAGCTCTGAACGTGATGCACATGGTGCGCACCTTCGAGGAGGCGGGGGCGGGCGCGGTGCATATCGAGGACCAGCTTCTGCCCAAGAAATGCGGGCACCTGAATGACAAGAAACTGGCCGATGCCCATGACATGGCCGCCAAGGTCGCTTCTGCCGCGAAAGCCCGCCGCCATCTCTATCTCATCGCCCGCACGGATGCCGCAGCAAGCGAGGGCATGGATGGGGCTGTGGCCCGCGCCAAGCTCTATATGGAAGCGGGTGCTGACGCCATTTTCCCGGAAGCCCTGAACACTGCCGAGATGTTCCGCGAGTTCGCCCGCCGCATGCCCGGCGTGCCGCTGCTGGCGAACATGACCGAGTTCGGCCGCACCCCCTTCTTCACTGCCGCCGAATTCGAGGAGATGGGCTATCGCATGGTGATCTGGCCGGTGTCCTCGCTGCGCGTCGCCAACAAGGCGCAGGAGAAACTCTACCAGACCATTGCACGCGATGGCTCCACAAAGGCGATGGTGGACGAGATGCAGACCCGCGCGGAACTCTATGACACCATCGGCCTGAAGGCGTTTGAGGAACTCGACGCCTCGATTGTCGCGACCGTGGTGCCGCCTGTCGCGGCGGAGTGAGCGCAAAGGCCCTTTAAGCTTGCCCGCGTGGCGCTTGATCAAACCCTCCTGGCTCTGGTCAAGACCGTGGCCATGGGTATGAGATCGCCCGCACGCTGGGTGCGTGAACTTATCCTGCATCAGGCCTGAGGCAGGGTTTCCGGGATGAGGATGCGCGGTTCACGCCAACAAGCGCGACACTGTTGAAAGTCGGCGCAGCTTGGGTGAATGGGGGTTCACCGGGCGT
>NZ_JAUCBZ010000008.1 GCF_034676545.1 Pararhodobacter sp. | reverse complement strand
GCGGCTCCATCCAACTCTCTGTTTGGCCAATCAGTTCACAGATCCCTGAGGGTGCCGCCGATCTAGAGCATGTTTGATGAACGCAGAGTCGGCTTGAGGATACACGCGGTCTTCGTTGTCTGATTCAGTGCTGCTGGTGATTTGCCAGGAGGTGATGATGGCAAGGAGCCTCAGCAGCGACCTTCGCGGTCGGGTGATTGCGGCGATCGAAGACGGTGTTTCGACGCGTGAGGCGGCACGGCGCTTCCGGATCGGCATCTCAACGGCCGGGGCCTGGCATCGCCGCTATCGCGAGACCGGCGAGACGGAGGCGCGCAAGCAGGGCCAGCCATCACGCTCGAAGCTCGATGCGCACGAGGCCTTCATTCTCGGCCTGATTGAAGATGCGCCGGACATCACGCTCGCCGAGATCGGGAAGCGTCTTGCTGCCGAGCACGGCGTGAACGCCGTACCCTCGACGATCTGGCTGTTCCTCGACCGGCGTGGCATCACGTTCAAAAAAAGACGGCGCACGCCGCAGGGCAGCAGCGCGCAGACGTCCTGCGCCGCCGCATGGCCTGGTTCGATGCCCAGCCCGACCTCGATCCCGAGGGGCTGATTTTCATCGATGAGACCGCGGCCTCCACAAAGATGGCCCGGTTGCGCGGCAGGGCCCCATGCGGCCAGAGATGCCGGGCCGCCGTTCCCCACGGCCATTGGAAGACGACGACCTTCACCGCCGGTCTGCGATTGTCTGGCATGGCGGCACCGATGCTGCTCGACGGCCCGATGAACGGACCGGCCTTCCTCGCCTATGCCGAGCAGGTTCTCGCACCAGATCTTCGGCCCGGCGACATCGTGGTCATGGACAACCTGCCGGCCCACAAGATCAGCGGTGTGCGCGAGGCCATCGAGAAGGTCGGCGCGCGGCTCCTGTTCCTGCCGCCATACTCGCCCGACTTCAACCCTATCGAGATGGCTTTCTCCAAGTTTAAGGCTCTACTGCGCAAGGCAGCCGCCAGAACTGTCGATGTTCTGTGGTCAGTCGTTGCCGGCTGTCTCTCCACATTCACGCCTGAAGAATGCAGGCACTATTTCGAGGCCGCAGGATATGACCCGGATTAAGTCAAAAATGCTCTAGATGTTTGATCCCATGGATTGATGGTGTGGTTCTTTCTTCGGACTGGAAGGAAGCCCTATGGGATAAGTTCGTCACGGGAGCGCCACGGCCACGCATATGGTCAGATCTGCAATACAGCGATCGCAAGCTTCGCTCTTGCAGTTGAACCAGGGCATGGGATCAACCCGAAGACGTTGACGAAGTGGGGCAAGCGCGAGACTGTCGAGGACCGCAAGGCCGGTCCGATGGCCCCCGCTCAACTGTGCTGAGCGAAGAGGTGATGGCCGTGGCTTTCCGGCCCCATACGCTGCTATCGCTGGACGATTGCCTCTATGCCCAGCAGCCCTCAATCTCACATCTGATGCGGTCAGCTTTGCATCGGTAGCTGCATCGCCATGGCATTTCGCGCCTGCCAGAGGTCGACGGTGGCAAGCCGAAAGGGCAGCGCTTCAAGCGCTATGCCATTCGCTTCTTCCACATCGACATTGCGGAAGTTTAGACCGATGCAAGAAAGTTGTATCTGTTCGTGGCTATCGACCGGACCAGAAAGTTCGCTGTCACACACCTTGTGGACACGGCCGACAGGAAGACGGTTTGGGAATTTTTGGAGCACGTGCTGACTACGGTGCCCGACAAGATCCACCCGGGAACATTCTGCATGGATTGCGTAAAGACCCTCGGGAAGATGCTGGCGGAAGGCGGAGCCACGACTCGCCAGATCATGGGCACGATGGGCTACACCGGCATTGAGTAATGCGGAACTTTACTCTCGCGAAGCGGACCAGCGACGCCTTGAACGAGAGGGTATGGGGGCAGTTGTAAGGCTGGTTTCGTCCCGAAAAGCGGGGTTCTAGCGAACCTTCTAGCGAAATGTCCTATAACTCATTGATTTTTCAGGAAAATGGTGTCCCCGGCGTGACTCGAACACGCGACACCAGGTTTCATCCCACTTCGGCTTTCGCCGCCGCCTTCAGGCGTTCGTGGTCTGGACTATCCCTTCGCCATGGCTCCTAAGAGCTTTAGGCGCCGCCCGTCTAGTCTCTACACCTTCCATCCGCCAATGATATTTCACTAGCATCCGGCTTGGCTCGGGATTGGCATGGTCAAAAGAATGACCGAAGCTTTCCCCGACTTTGAGCGGATTCACGCCAGAGTTTCCAACCGGCGTGCCCAAATTTAGGAAACCTGTGCTCTATCCTGCTGAGCTACGGGGACCAGCCGCCTGTATAGCGAGACTGCCACGTGTACGCCAGCCCGAAACGGGCGTGTGCGCCCATCACCCACAGAAGGGAGATGGGCGTTGTCCCGCGCCGTATTGTGATGCTCCAAGTCTAACGCAACGTCGTGTGCATGCTCGAACCATCATGTTAGAGGAGATGGTGGTCGTGCTTGCATCGGCTGTGGTCTTTGATCGCCGCGAAATGGATTTGTCCGAGCACTGTGCAGGCTTGACCTAAGCCTTGTGAGCTAGACTCGCCAGATCATCGCGGCACCTCAAGCCCGGTCCCGAAATCAGCCCGGCTGGGTTGCGACCGAAAGGCTCTCTCAGAGGCGGTCGGTCTCGCCATCCTCGCACGACAGGCCGAACTGGGCCATGGCCTCTTCCAGATAGTCAGACAGGAGCGGCATGCCCAGCAGATAGCGGGCGGTATGCCGATTATGGGCGCGGCTGGCTTCTTCGCGCATATCATCCCAGCTCTCGAGGCCATCATCGCTGCGGCCGAGCCAGACAAGGGCGACAAGGTCCACCTGCTCATCCACATTCATCGCATTGATGAAGCTTGCGATCTCGCTCACGACAGGATCATCGCCATGGTCCTCAAGCACATTCAGCATGCCATCATCGCTGGCATTGGAACCGGGATCCGAAATCGAGGGGGCATCCTTGACATCGAACTCGCGGAACTTGGCGACAAGAAAGCAGAGTTGCTCTGTGGAGATGGTGATTTCCGGAATGATCGGTGTGGCGCGGGAGATCGACATGACGCAGATCCTTCTCTCATGAGGGGCGGCCGGATAGGGCCTGTGTCGGCATCGGGGTTGGCCTGTCGCCCGAAGGGGTGACTGGAGCATATCACCGCGCATATCACATGCGTGGCAATGAAAGTGTGCTGCCATATCCGCACCGGTGCGGGGCAGGCGCATTGCTCTGCCGCAACCCCTTCGGTTCGTGCACAGCTTCTGCTGCTGACGAATGAACCTCCATCAGAGCTGGATGATGCAGGCCGCTTCCCCCAGTGTTCGTTCCGCGCAGGCGGTGACATGGCGGTGGTGGGTGAAGACGATGACCTGCGTGTGCGCGCTCAGTTCCGCCATCAGGCGCAGGCCGGCTTCCGTACGCGCCTCGTCAAAGCTCACGAACAGATCATCGGCGAGGAAGGGCAGGGGAGCCGCGCGGCTGGCATGTTCCTCGATGGCTGCCACGCGTAGGGCGAGGAAAAGCTGGTCTGCCGTGCCTTCGGACAGCGCATCAAAGCCCAGAAGCTGCCCCTCACGCGTGGCCGCGAGGCGAGGGGTGTCTGCGTCATAGTCCACCGCGATACCGTCCCAGCGCCCATTGGTGAGGGTATGGAATGCAGCGCTGGCGCGGTTGAGGATGGGGTGCTGGTGCGCCTCGCGATAGCGTTCGATGGCGCGGGAGAGCAGGCGGGCCGCCACATGGTCACGCGTGAAACGCTCGGATGCTTCTGCTATTTCGGCCAGCGCATCCTGCGCCTGCTGTGCGGCAGTGGCGGCGCCATCCCGCTTTTCCAGTGCTTCCAGAGTGATACGTGCTTCTGTGGCGCGTTCCAGCGCCCGTCTGCTTGCGGCGCGCGCTTCATCATAAGCCCTGGCGCAAGCTTCTGCACGCTGGGCCAGCGCATCGTCGTCAGCCTCGGCTATGGCGGCGCGGATCTCCTCCAGGCTGCGCGCGCCGCGCATGTCATCCAGCCGGCCCATGGCCTCTGATTTTTCCGTGCGGGCGCTGAGGGCCTCATCCATCAGATCCAGCCATGGGGGCAGTTCTTCCGGTTCGCGAAGAGCTGCGAGGGCAAGGGTCTCGTCCAGCTTTCCTCGCGCTTCAACTTGCCGGGCCTGAGCGGCTATGCGGGCGTGAACGCGACTGGCCTGTGCGGTTTCGGCCTCACGGGCGCGGGTGCGGGCGTCTCTTGCATCTTTGAGGCGTTCGCGCAGATGTGCGGCGGCAGCATAGGCATCAACTCCCGGGGCATCTCCGATGCGGGCCAGAACAGCTTCCACCTGTGCAATGAAGACAGCCTCATTCTGTTCGATCTGCGTGATCCGCCGCTCGGCGATTGCCAGATCGCCGGACTGGCTGAGGGCCTCCTGCCACAGTTCAAGGGCGCTGCGGGCTTCATCCGCTGTTGCCTCCATGCGAATGGCAAGCGGAGGGAAAACAGCATCCGATTCCTGCCGAAGAAGCTCTGCCTGCCGGGTCAGTTCATCAGTGCGGGTAGAGAGGTCCTGTGCGGCTTCATCCAGCCGTTTCAGGTCGCGCTGGCTGTCGCGCAGGGTCTGGAAGGCTTCTTCACGTGCTCGCACAGCTGCGCGCAGTTCTGCCATGCGCAGGGGGGCATCACCCAAGGGCGCGAGGCCAAGCGCTGTGCGCAGACGCTCTGTTTCTTCCCGGTCCCAGCGGCGGGTTTCGGCAAGGCCACGGGCCTGTGACTCGTCTCGGCGAATGGCTTCGCGTTCCTGACGTATGGTCTCCACCTCACGCAGAAAGGCGATGGCCTGTGGTGTCGCGTCCGGGGTGAAGCCAGATGCATTCCAAAGCGCTGCCCACGCCGCACCCGTGTTGGCATGGGTGGCCTTGGCGGTTTCAAGCCCGGCTTGAGCAAGGGTGATACGTGCCTCAAGATCTGCCAGATCCAGAGAGGTCCGCGCCAGTTCCGCGAGCCGCTCGGTTTCGGTTTGGCGGTCATCGGCCAGCCGGTCGGTGGCCATAAGAGCGGCGTCCAGCGCATCTGCCTGTGCAGCGTCGTCCGCATGGAGCTGGCGCTGGCCGGTGGCCAGTGGGCGCAGATTGGCCCACAGCCTGTCCCGGTTTGTGCGTGCGGCCTCAATGGCGGCGGGCGTTGGGGCAGTGCCGCCGGCATCCAGTGCCTTGAGGCGCGCCAGCTTGCGGGCGTGCTCGCTGGTGATGTCGGCGAGGAGGGCCTGGGCGCGGGTGATGGCTTCTTGCGTTGCGGTCACCGCATCCAGTCGCGCCTGTGTGCTGGCCATGTCCGGCAGGGGACGCAGCATCAGGGGCTCTGCCTCATGCGGGCCGAAGGGCAGGCGGGCGATGTGCGCCTCCAGCGCCTTGCGGGCGGCGGCAAGACGGCTGATGAGTTCGCGCAGGCTGGTTTCCCGCACTTCCGCACCATCCAGATCGCCCAGACGGCGGGCAAGATCGGCAGGGTCTTCCACCGGCGTGCCATGCTCAAGTGCGGCCTGTGCCTCCCGTCGTCTGCGGGCAAGGCTGGTGCGCTCCTGTTCTATGGTCTGGATATAGGCTTCATGGCTGCGCAGCTTGTCCGCGAGCTGGGTGGCGCGGGTTAAAAGCGGGCGTGGGGGCAGGCGGGTGCGCAGGTCTTCCAGATTGGTAAGGCCAAGGTCGGTGGCGATGCGGCTCAGGATGATGCGGGCCTCATCCTTTTCCTTCGTGCGGTTTGGCAGGGCGTTGCGCTTGTCTCGCATCGCCACATAGGCATCGGCGCACTGTTCTACGGCACCGGCATCACCGAGAATGGCGCTATCGACGATGATCGCGGCGCGGGCAGCCTGCGCGGCCTCTTCTTCCTGCGTCGTGTGGGCCACCTGCTCCTGTGCGCTCTCATGAGCCGCCAGAAGCGCACGGGCGCGGGTCAGCGCCGCCGGGGCAAGTTCCGGTAGTGGGCCCAGCGCTGCCAGAGATTGTTCCAGACGGGAGATGGTGCGCAGCTCCTGCGCGGCGCGGCGTAACTGCCGGGCATGGTCAACCGCACGGCCAATCTCGGTTTCCGCCTCTTCCGCATGCCGGCGCTCGGCTTGGGCGAGATCGGCGTCCTTGCGGGTCTTGCGGACATCACTCAGTCGCAGTTCCTGCGCCTTGAGCTGGGTTAGCGCTTCGTCCCGTTGCTTGATCGCCCGGTAAAACAGCTGGTTGCTGCTGCGGCGGGCCGGATTGAACATCTCCGCCGCACTGCGCTGCAAGGTGTCTCGCAGGGTCGCCACATGGGCAAGGCCCGGTGCGATGGAGAGCAGCGTTTCTGCCAGTGCGCCGCCGCCCGCCACCATGGCTTTCCCCCCCGCCCGCAAGCGGTTCTGGTCCAGCCCGTAAATGTCGAGAAAGGCTTTTCGATCATGCAGGCCAAGGAAAGGGGCCAGCACATCATCCGCCAGCGGGGTGTCATCGGCAGGGTTCACCAGCGGGGCGTTGCGCCGTTTGAGCCGGGCGAAGGAGAGGGTGCGCCCGTCCGCTGCCGTGATGGTGGCCGAAAGCCGCATGGATTTGTAATCATGCAGGAAGTTGAAACGTGAGCGCTCATCTATGCCAAACAGCAGATCGCTGGTTGCATTCAGGGCCGTGGTTTTGCCAGCCTCATTCGCACCTTCAATGATGACCACCCGGGCCGTCGGGTTCAGCTCGATCTGCCGGTCCGTGAAGCGACCATAACGGTCCAGCCCGATATGAGAGAATTTCATGCCTCATGCTCCGGCGTGGCGGCTTCCGTTGCGGGAATATCATCGGCAAGGCGGGCCAGAATGCCTTGCCGGGCAGCCTCGATTGCAGCTGTCGCGCGCGCGCTGTCGGTCATCACAGCGCTCTCGTCTAGTTGCGAGAGATCTTGCGGGGCCTTTGCCCTCAGTTCTCCGAGAGTGAGTGCAATTTCAGCCAGAAAGGCCGGGTCTGCCGCCACTTCATCCAGAATGGCATCGAAGCCGGTCAAAGCGAGCTCACCATGAGCGCGCAGGTCCTGCGTGGTGGTCACAACCTTTTCCACCAGCATGTCCGGCCCGGCCTCTGAGGCCAGAGCCTGCATATCTTCATGGATCTGGGCCGGGTGAGCGAGAAGATGCGGGTGAAGCGGGGTGGTGCCGCGCAGCACGATGCGCGCTGCAACGGGCCGGCCCTCGGCACCCTCCGCAACTGCGTGCAGGGCGGTCCGCGCGGTCTGGTGCAGGTTCGCCATGGTTTCCGCACCCGAGAGATCCAGCTCCAGCATCTCGAACCGGGCGGTATCCAGAATGAGGGGTGTGATCGCGGTGATGCGCCCGTCCGCCACATCCACCAGCGTTGCCCCCTTCGGTCCGGTTTCGCGGGCATGGCGGCCCTGCAGATTGCCGGGAAACACGATGGGCGGGGTGGCATGCACCACCTCACGCTGATGCACATGGCCCAGCGCCCAGTAATCATATCCCAGCCGCAGCAGATCCGGGACGGAGCAGGGGGCATAGACCTCATGCCCCTCTCGTCCGGTGAGCGAGGTGTGCAACACGCCGATATTGAAATGCCCGGCAAGGGCTGGAGGATAATCCAGAACGATGTTTTCCGGCACATGGCGCTCGGCAAAGCCGCGCCCATGGAGGGCAACGCCCAGTTCATCCATGGTCACGCTCTCCGCCTTGTGCACGGAGAATTCATGGACATTGGAGGGCAGCGGCAGTTCGCGGGAAATCAGCGATGCGGCATCATGATTGCCGCGCAGGATGAAGACCCTGATGCCCGCCTGCGACAGCCTTCCCATCTGCCGCACGAAGAACTGGCCGGTGGCGAAGTCCTTCCAGTCCCCGTCATAGATATCCCCGGCGATGATGAGAAACGCGGCCTCATGGGAGATGGCCGATGCCACCAGATTTTCCAGCGCGCGGCGCGAGGCATCCAGAAAGGCATCCGCCATGGACCCGCGCCGGGCGAGGCCGCGCAAGGGGCTGTCGAGGTGCAGATCGGCGGCATGGAGGAAGCGGAAGGGCGCGGACATGGGATGGGCATACTCCGCTGGAACGGGATAGAGACGGCGGCAGACCGGCGTGCCGTGCCGTTGTTCCGCACCTTCGGGCGCAGGGCAAGCGCATTTGCGGGGATGGGCCGGTGCAGGTGCCTGACCGGGTCAGGGAGAGGTCGGGTGATGGGCGTGGAGACAGGAAGGGCGTGAGCCGCCTTAAGCATGGGAGACGCGCTGGGGCAGCGGATATCTCAGGGCCTGAGGCATCTGGCAGAAAGAAACATGGAAACTGCTGTCACAATCAGGCTTTGTTTGCGCCAACCGGTAGTCACTTCGCCCGAATATGCTCTAAAGCCTATCCGGGCAGGGCACGGCATGTCCCATTCGCAGCAGGGCCGGGATGACACTGGATTTTTTCACCCTTTATATCGTCATCCTGCTCAACTCATTTTTCATGAGCCTCGTCTGGTTGGGCTTTGTCGTCACGCACCGCGATATTCCCGGCGCGCATCTGTGGCTGGCTGCGGCCTGCTGCACCACGCTGGGAGGCCTGTTGCTGGCAGGAGATGGCACACCCTGGGGACGCGCCTTCTGCATTGCAGGCAATGTGATCATCACGCTGGGTTTCTGCTTCATGTGGACCGGCGTGCGTGTGTTCTACGGTTCTGCGCCGCAGTGGCGTGTCTGTGCCGGTATTGTGGGGCTCGGCCTGTTGCTGATGCTGGTGGCGGGGCCGGAAAGGTCGGGCCAGAACATTGCTTATGCAACATCGCAGATGATGCCGATGTCTCTGGCCATTCGTGATTTTACGAAGCTGCGCCCTTTTTCGATGGGTGCACTCGCTGCCCTTCTGGCCGTGCTGCTGGCTTATACCGGGCAGGTGATCGAGGCCGTGCTGAACGCCCTGCGTATTATGGGGCTGCTGTCGACCTCTGCATATTATGAGGTAGCAGCGGGCTTGCTGCTGGCGGTAATTTGCGGTGCAACCTTGTGGAATCTCGGTTTTCTGCTCATGGCCATAGATCGGCTGAGCGAACGACTGGCCGCACAGGCGCTGCATGATGAACTGACCCGCCTGCCCAATCGCCGCGCCTTCCATGAGCGGGCCGAGCGGGAAATTGCGGCTGTACGGGCAAAGAACGGAACGCTCTCGCTTTTCCTGTTCGATCTGGATCGCTTCAAGCACATCAATGACAGCATGGGCCATGCGGCGGGGGATGCCTGCCTGCGGCATTTCTCAACCGTCGCCGCGCAGGTGTGCGCAGGGCGCGACGGCATGGAGGGTGGATTGGCGCGGCTGGGCGGAGATGAATTTGCCCTGCTTGTCGCGGGGCTCACGGAGAAGCAGGAAGAACGACTGGCACTGGATCTGGTCCGCGCCATCAGTGAAAACCCGATGGAATGGCGGGAGTGGCCGATGTTCCTTTCCGTGAGCATCGGGGTCGCATCCTGGCGCGGAGTTGGCCCATTGAGTCTGCAAAGGCTGACAGAGCAGGCAGACGCCGCGCTGTATGAAATGAAAAGACGCGGGCGCAATGGTTATGTTGTCGCCGCAAATGAGGCGTTGACTGAACTCGGTCGCCCGGCAGCCCATTTCGCCTGAAAATAGAGGAATGCTTCTGCCGTGCGCCTGTTTTGCAGGTCGTGCCCGCTTGGTCCGCCTGCCACGCATGGAGGATGAGATGACCGCGCATGCCCTGAAAGACGCCTGTCTGCGCAGCTTCCTTGCCGAACTCGCAAATAAGTCGCCTGCCCGTATTTCTCTTGCGGATGTGGCAGCCGGGGCCGGAGTGCCCCTCTCTGAATTGCGTGCCGAGTTTGATTCGGTGGAAGATTTGCTCTCTGCCTTCTTCCGGGCAACCGACCGTCAGGTGCTCGCCGAAGGCGGACCGGATAGTGAGGACCTGGCTGCGGAAGGTCCGAAGGAGCGCCTGTTCGAGGTGCTGATGCGTCGGCTGGATGCCCTTGAGCCGCACAAGGACGCAGTGCGCACCCTGACACGGGCTGCGCGGTACGATCCGGTTCTGGCGCTGCGTCTGCTCTGCCTTTCAGAACGATCCCAGCGCTGGATGCTGGCGGCGGCCGGCGTGGACTGCACGGGCCTTGCCGGGGCCACCCGGGCGCGTGGATTGGCATTTCTGTTCGCCCGCGTGGTGAAGGTGTGGCTCAAGGATGATGAGCCCGGTCTGGATCGCACCATGGCGGCGCTGGATCGTGAACTGGACAACGGCGCGAAACTGCTGGGCATGCTGGATAATGCCCTCACCATTCTGAAGCCGTGGCGCGCCTGCCGTGAACGATGCGAGAGGCGTCGCGCCCGGCGTCGGGCACGTGCAGAGAGGGCATCCGCGTCATCATCCGCGATGCCGGCTTCCTCGGCTGCCGCAGAGGGCTATTCTGGCGCATGAAGCCGGTGTCGGTCCTTTTGCCTCATTATGGGAGGAGGGGGCCGGGGCCGATGCATCGCTATTGCCCGAGCTTCAGTTCTGGGCATCTGCCGATCAGAACGTGGAAACTGATCCTCAGCGCCCGGCGCGGGCTTGCACCTGTGCCAGGGCAGCCGCAAAAGCTTCCTCAATGCCAAGAGCGGTGGTGTCCAGCGTCACCGCATCTGCGGCCTGAACCAGCGGTGCACTGGCGCGGCCGGAATCGCGCGCATCCCGCTTGCGAATATCTTCCAGAACGGCCCCGAAGCTTGTGGCTTCTCCCCGACCTTCCAGTTCACGGAAACGGCGTTGGGCGCGCACTTCTGGCGTGGCCGTGACGAACAGCTTGGCATCGGCCTGAGGGCAGATGACCGTTCCGATATCGCGGCCATCCAGAACTGCGCCGCCAGTCTGTGCGGCGAATTGTCGCTGAAGCTCCAGCAAAGCAGCCCGCACGGCGGGCCGGGCCGCCACGACGGAAGCGGCTTCGCCGATGTCTGCCGTGCGCAGGGTGTCTGGGTTGAGGGCATCGGTGTTCAGAGCGCGGGCGATGTCGGCAGAAGCTGTCTCATCTGCCAGAAGGCCACGTACCAGGCACTGCGCGCCCACGGCCCTGTAAAGCAGCCCGGTATCCAGATGCGGCAAGCGGAAATGCACCGCAAGACGCCGCGCCAGAGTGCCCTTGCCGGATGCCGCCGGCCCGTCGATCGCGATCAGCATGATTCAGTCGATCACCGCACCAAGGCCGCGCATCATCGGCATGAAGGTGGGGAAGGAGGTGGCGATGAAAGCCACATCATCCACGCTCACGCCCTTTTCGCTGGCCAGCCCCAGCACGAGGAACGACATGGCGATGCGGTGATCCATGTGGGTGGTGACCGGCCCGCCGCCGATCACCGGCCCGCCAGTGACGAACAGATCATCACCTTCCACCCGGTGCGGGATGCCACAGGCTGCAAGGCCATCCGCCACGGCGGCGAGACGGTCACTTTCCTTCACGCGCAATTCGGCAAGCCCGCGCATGATGGTTTCACCCTCTGCGCAGGCCGCGGCGACCGCAAGGATGGGGTATTCATCAATCATGGCCGGGGCGCGCTCTGCCGGCACCTCCACACCATGCAGACGGGAATGGCGTACGCGCAGATCCGCCACCGTCTCACCGCCCTCGGTGCGCTCATTCAGCACTTCGATGTCCGCGCCCATTTCACGCAGGGTGGTGAACAGGCCGGTGCGCAGCGGGTTCATCATCAGGTCAGTCAGGGTGACATCTGAACCGGGCACCAGAAGCGCCGCAACCAGCGGGAAGGCCGCAGAGGACGGGTCTGCCGGAACATCCACCGGTGCACCCTTCAGGTGCGGATGACCGGACAAGGTGATTCGCCGACCGTGGGCACCATGAGGTTCCACCCGCACATCCGCACCAAAATGGGTGAGCATGCGCTCTGTGTGGTCACGCGTGGCCTCGCGTTCCACCACTACCGTTTCGCCCGGCGCGCCAAGGCCCGCCAGAAGCACGGCGGACTTCACCTGCGCCGAAGGCACTGGGGTTTCATAGGTGATGGCCTTCAGCTCTGCGCTGCCCTTGAGACGCAGGGGCAAGCGCTGGCCCTCCGCTGACTCCTCCACCATCACGCCCATGGCGAGGAGGGGGTCTAGAACCCGCTTCATCGGGCGACGGCGCAGGCTGGCATCGCCATCAAACGCAACGCTCACCGGCTGGCCAGCCACCAAACCCATCATGAGGCGCACGCCGGTGCCGGAATTGCCGAAATCCAGCGGTTCCGCAGGTGTTGAAAGGCTTTGTGCACCGACACCTTCAACCCGCCACTCACCTTCGCCAACGCGTTCCACCACTGCGCCCAGCGCAGCGCAGGCCTTGGCCGTATTGAGCACATCCTCGCCTTCCAGAAGGCCGGTGATGCGGGTTTCACCCTCTGCCAGCAGACCGAACAGCAGCGCGCGATGGGAGACGGACTTGTCGCCCGGAACCCGCACACGCCCCTTCAGCCCGGCAGATGTACGGCCGGTGGCGGGCACGGGGGTACCGTGGTGGCCCGAAGAGGAGTGCGAGTTGGGGGAAGACATGGGCTTACCTCGGTTCTGCCATAGTGCCGCACATGGCGGGACCGTGCCTCGAATCATGCAGGTGATCTAACATGGCTGCACGGCGGGTGCCATGTGAGGGAGGTGGGAGAGTTGCCGTGAGAGGGACATGTGGGGATGGCGATGAAGTCTTGCTGAAAGGCATGTGAATGGGGGTTGCAACGTCATCTTGAGGTTAAGGAAAATGCTGATCCGATGATTGCGCCTTGACATGGCTCATGCAACGCTTCAATGGAGCACGCTCTTTCCACAGACTTAACCGAGGATCTTTGCCGTGGCGAAGCCTGAACTCGGCACCAAGCGCACCTGTCCGGTTACGGGTCGCAAGTTTTACGACCTGAACAAGGACCCCGTCGTGTCGCCATTCACAGGGGAGCGTTACCCGCGTTCCTTCTTTGAACCGGCAGCGCGGGCTCCGGCGCGCAGCGAGCCTGCCCCCGGAGACGACGAAGACAAGGAAGAGGTCGCCGCAGAGGTTATCAGCCTCGAGGAGGCCGATGCCGAATCCGCAGGTGCGTCCAAGGTCACCGCGACCGATGACGTGGATGTGGATGCGGAAGACGATGTCGACGATGGTGACGACGACACATTCCTCGAAGATGACGAGGATGATGACGATGATGTCTCCGATCTGATCGGCGATGGCATTGAGGATGATGAAGAGGGTTGACACCCATCTTCGGGCGTGCTCTAAGGCCGTCCTCGCTCAAGGGATGTGAATTCCTGAGCGCCTGCTGCGGGGCTTCCCGGTGCGAAAAATCAGAGTAAAAGCTTAGGCTTAGCTATGAGTTTTCACACAACCCGCAGCCCGGTGGGGTCATAGCTCAGTTGGGAGAGCGCTTGAATGGCATTCAAGAGGTCGGCGGTTCGATTCCGCCTGGCTCCACCAAATTATTTTTAAGGAACGTAAGTTCCACTTTGTCAGGCCGGCGGACTTCCCGGCGTTGGATTGAGCAGAAGTTTAGGTTTCTGTTTCGAATTTGACGCAGTTGTTGGCTTTTGTGGGGTCATAGCTCAGTTGGGAGAGCGCTTGAATGGCATTCAAGAGGTCGGCGGTTCGATTCCGCCTGGCTCCACCAAACTCACTTTCAGCTTGAGCATTATGCTTTTGAGTACAAAAGCAGCGCGATAGCGCAGCATTCGGTGTGCGTGTTTTCTCGCCATTGTTAGGCCTGACGGCCAGCCTCCGGGTTTCCCGAGTTTTCCGTTCTCATCCATATGGTGAAAGCCTTTAGCCTCGCCTTCCTTTTGTTTGGGGAGGTGGGCGCGGTTCGCTGCTGTTGCGTGACAGCCGTGAGCTTCGGCTTGTTCGACTTGTCGGAGAGGGGCGAGGTGTGAGGGCGGGCTCAAGGTCCTTCCCGGTCTGTAATGAAAGCCCATTGAGACTCTGGCTATTATAGGGTACACCCCTATCCCATGGCACACACAAGTACACCCGCTTACAAAGAAGCCCTGCGCATGCGTGTGAAGCGCCTCGCTGGGCAGATCGAGGCTATCGACAAGGCGCTGATGCGTGACGCGCCCTGTGCCGAGTTGTTGCATCAGGTGGCTGGGGTGCGGGGCGCTGTGAACGGCTTTCTCGATGAAGTCGTTGAATCACATCTGCGCGAACATGTTGCCCGGCCCGGTTTGTCTGATGCGGAGCGGGCCCAGGGGGCAGAAGAGCTGGCGGCTGTGATCCGCCGTTATTCCAGATGAGAGAACCGATGCTCCAGGGTCCGATCAGATCTGGTGCAGCCTGGCAGTGCCACCCGAACGGGTGGCGGGAGACGATGTCATGAGTTCTGGCACGCATAATCATCCCCATCCCCATCCCCATCCTCACCCGAGATCCAGTCCCTCTCAGGCCGGGAGCGAACTCCCAGATGGGCACGAGCATGTGTTCCTGGGGTCTCACCATGGTGAGAATGCCCGCCGGACTCTTTGGGTGGTGCTGTTGACCGCAGCTATGATGGTTGTCGAGATTGTCGCAGGCCTGATGACGGGCTCGATGGCGCTTCTGGCGGATGGTTTCCACATGGCGACTCATGCCGGTGCATTGGGTCTTGCTGCCGTGGCCTATTCCTATGCCCGTCGTCATGCGCGTGATCCGCGCTTCAGTTTTGGCACGGGCAAGGTGGGAGATCTGGCGGCATTTGCATCAGCATTGATTCTTGGGGTTGTGGCTCTTGGTCTGGCGGTTGAATCAATTGCGCGCCTGTTTGAGCCCAGCACTGTGAATTTTACCGATGCCGCTATCGTCGCGACACTGGGCCTTGGCGTGAACCTGCTGAGCGCCGTCCTTCTTTCCGGCGGGCATGGGCACCATCATGGCCATCAGCACGATCATCACGGCCATCACCATCACGGCCATGGCTCAAGCATGGACGGCGACAACAATCTGCGCTCGGCCTATTTCCATGTGCTGGCAGATGCCCTGACCTCGGTTCTTGCCATCGCAGCCCTTCTGGCTGGTCGCTATCTGGGCTGGGATTGGTGTGATCCGCTGATGGGCATTGTTGGCGGCATCGTGATTGCACGCTGGGCGTGGGAGTTGATCCGGGAAACCTCCCGCGTGCTGCTGGATGAGACGGATGAGCATGTGGCCGACGAAATGCGCGCAGCCGTGGAAGGACCGGGGGATGCGCATATTCTGGACCTTCATGTCTGGCGCGTTGGGCCGCAGGCGCGGGCCGCGATCATCAGCGTTTCGGGTGAAGGCCTGACGCAGCAGATGATCCGGAGCCGGCTTGCCGGAGTGGACGAGGTGGAGCACCTGACGGTGGAGTGCCGTTAGAGCAAGTCACGTTACCTAAGAACGGTGATGGCTTTTTGCCTTTGCAATCAAGCATGTTTTCGGGTGGCTCAAATTGGGGCACCCGAAAACAACTTGCTCTCTTAAAGGGAAGAAGGGGGCGATCATACGTTTGCCCCCTTGATTCGTGAGGCAAGCCACTGGTGTAGTTTGAAAAATGCATTTCGCGCCGGTCTGGCTCTGAAATTGAAGCGGGCAGTCTTGCGTCGCCGTGTGGAATTATCCACAGGCTTGCTCGTGCAACCTGACGCGCTGTCTGCGGTGTATCGCGCGTCATCTCATAACCTTGCGATGCCAACCGTTTCCGCCCGCAGATTATGCCGCAGGTTGTATATTTTTCTGGTTGCATCATTTTGATGAGGTTGCCACTGTCAAGAACAGTTGGCCGCAATAGCTTGTGGTCGGTCCTTGGAGAAGACATTTAAAAAGCTTTGGTGACTCTTTTTTCTTGCGCACCACATATTTGGCCCATGTTTGCCATGATGTGATCATATCCAAAGCCAAGCAGCCTCTGGATTTCAGAGTCGAGAGTGATGTCTCCAGGCGCATATGGGCGGATCGCTTCCTTAGGAGCGATGGACCAGATGGCGTTCGCATGGGTGGAGAACGATGGCCGAATTGTTTTTGCTGAATGCCTCTCAGGGCAACTGCTTCCGGGTCACCGTTTCTGGTTTTTCCCACTCCAGGACCGTTTTCTCGTGAGCGATGATACGGGTTTCGTTCTGGGGCGTGCGGGAGAAGGCGGAGATGATCCGCGTGTTGCCAGCATTCTCGATGCTTGCCAGGAATGGGTCTGGCAGGTGGATGAGGCCGGTGCATTCACATTTTCTTCCGATGCATCCAGCTCTGTGGTGGGGGTGTCTCCTGCGCAGTTGATCGGGCGCACCTATGTCTCGCTTCTCCCTGTGCGGGAAGCTGTCTCCTTTACGGCGCTTTTTCGTAGCGCTCTGGCGGAAGGCCATTCAATCCATCGGCATGTTCACCGGATTTCCCGTAATGACGGGAAGGTCGGGCTTTTGGACATGAATGGAACAACCCTGCGTGCAGCCGATGGCCGGGTGATTGGCTATTGCGGGGTGTCCCGGCTGATCTCCGATGACGTCCGGGCGGATCCTGTTTTCCGTGATCCAGATAACTACTATGATGTGGTGCCGGTGGCTTTGTGCCTGGCGGATCGTCATGGTCGCTTCGTGCATGTGAACCATGCTTTCGCCCGCCTGCTGAACATGAGCCCGGATGAAGTTCAGGGGCGGATGATCGCCGATTTCATGCCAGAGGGCGCGGCCAATTTCGGCAGGGATATCGAGGCTTTTGACATTGGACACGGGGTGCCAGATCATGAATTTATCTGGCGTGGGCGCTCCTATCAGGTCTCCGTTCGACCGGTGCGGGATGCTGATGGCCTGACGATCGGCGGGGCTGTGAGCCTGACCGACATCAGCATCTATAAACGGGCGGAGCGTGTGCTGGCCGCCGCGAATGAGCGACTTCAAGCAACCGCTGAGCGTGACTTCCTGACCGGTCTTCTCAACCGGCGGCAGTTTGAGGAAATCTATCGCATCGAAGTCAGTGCCGCGCGGCGTGAACAGGCGCCGGTTTCTCTGATGATTATCGATGTGGACCAGTTCAAGCTGTTCAATGATTATTATGGGCATCCCGCGGGGGATGAGTGCCTGCGGCAGGTTGCGCGGGCTCTGTCCACCGCATTGTCGCGACCGCGCGATGTGGTCTGCCGTTATGGTGGCGAGGAGTTCGTCGCTATTCTTCCCAGCACAGACCCGGCAGGTGCGCAGGTGGTGGCCGAACGGGTGCGTCAGGCAGTCTGGAATATCGGAAGGCCGCATGTCCGCAGCACTTGGGGACAGATCAGTGTCAGCATCGGCGTCTCATCGCTCATGAGCATAGACCCGACTGTCGATATGGCGAGCCGTCGTCGCATGTTGCTGGAGGCTGCCGATACGGCGCTTTACGAGGCGAAGAGGCGTGGGCGCAATATGGCTTGGGCTGCCAGTTCAGTTATTCATTCCTGAAAAAATGCCCGCCGTTTGGGTGGGCCAATCAGTCATCAGCTTGTTTTGTCTGACTCAACTGGTCTGACGATACATTCCAACCTCAAGATTGCAGAGCACGCACTGGTCTCTTCAGGCCAGTGCGTGCTCTGATAGCTTCAGCGTGAGAACTTCTTGTATTGCAGGCGCTTCGGAATGGTCGAATCCACACCGAGGCGACGCTTCTTGTCTTCCTCATAATCGGCGAAGTTGCCCTCGAACCACTCCACATGGCTGTCACCCTCAAAGGCGAGCATGTGCGTGGCGATACGGTCGAGGAAGAAGCGATCATGCGAGATCACGACGGCGCAACCGGCGTAATCTTCCAGCGCTTCTTCCAGGGCGCGCAGGGTTTCAATGTCCAGATCGTTGGTGGGTTCGTCGAGAAGCAGCACATTGCCGCCGCTTTGCAGAACCTTGGCCAGATGCACGCGGTTGCGTTCACCGCCTGAAAGCGAGCCAACCTTCTTCTGCTGGTCGCCACCCTTGAAGTTGAAGGCCGCACAGTAGGCGCGGGACAGGATTTCCTTCTTGCCGACATAGATGACATCATTCCCGCCGGAAATTTCCTCCCAGACGTTCTTCTTGTCATCCAGTGCATCGCGGCTCTGGTCCACATAGCCCAGCTTCACCGACTCACCGACGGTGATAGAGCCGCCATCGGGCTGCTCCTGACCCGTAATCATGCGGAACAGCGTGGACTTGCCCGCGCCGTTGGGGCCGATGACACCGACAATGCCGCCGGGAGGCAGCTTGAAGGTGAGGCCATCAATCAGCAGCTTATCGCCGAAGCCCTTCGAGAGGTTCTCGAAATCAATGACATTGTTGCCGAGGCGCTCAGCCACCGGAATGATGATCTGTGCGGTCTGCGGGGCCTTTTCGGAGGCCTTCATCACCAGATCGTCATAACGCTGGATACGGGCCTTGTTCTTGGCCTGACGCGCCTTGGGCGAGGCGGAAATCCATTCCTGCTCGCGGGAAAGAGCGCGCTGGCGCGCCTCATCCTCACGGCCTTCCTGCTGCAGGCGCTTCTGCTTCTGCGCCAGCCATGAGGAATAATTGCCCTCATAGGGAATACCACGGCCGCGATCGAGCTCGAGAATCCAGCCGGTCACATTGTCGAGGAAGTAGCGGTCATGGGTGACGATCAGGATCGCGCCCGGATAGGTGCGCAGATGCCCTTCTAGCCAGTTCACCGTTTCGGCGTCGAGATGGTTGGTCGGTTCGTCGAGCAGCAGGATTTCCGGCTGTTCCAGAAGCAGGCGGCACAGGGCCACGCGGCGGCGCTCACCACCCGAAAGGCGAGTCACGTCCCAGTCGTCCGGCGGGCAGCCCAGGGCTTCCATGGCTTGTTCAACCTTGGAGTCGAGATCCCAGAGGCCCTTCGCCTCGATCTCGTCCTGTAGGTTGGTCATCTCGTCCGCGGTCTCGTCAGAATAGTTCATGGCGAGTTCGTTGTAGCGATCCAGAATAGCCTTTTTATCGGCCACGCCGTTCATCACGTTCTCGCGCACGTTCTTTTCGGGGTCGAGATGGGGTTCCTGCGGCAGATAGCCGACGCGCACGCCTTCTGCGGCCCAGGCCTCGCCGGAGTAATCCTTGTCGGTGCCTGCCATGATGCGCAGGAGCGTGGACTTACCCGCGCCATTGACGCCGAGCACGCCGATCTTCGCATCAGGGTAGAAGGAGAGGTGCACATTATCGAGCACCTTCTTGCCGCCGGCATAGGTCTTGGTCAGACCGCTCATATGGTAGGCATACTGATAGGGGGCCATGCGCCGCCGGCTCCATCCGAAAGAGGGATTGAGGGAAGTTGCTGATCTTCTAGCCCTCCCCTGCGGCAGCGGCAAGCATGCGCCGGGATATGATCTCTCAGCAGGCGCCCGAAAAGACAGGTGCGCTCTGGCATATTCATGAGTGGAGCAGGAGAGGATGACGCCTCCTGTGGAAAACTTCAAGAAGGGCTATTGCCTTTTGTGCCGGCTATCCCTAGAAACTGCCTCACCGCGACGCACTGAGGCGCGGTTGAAACGGATGCGGGCGTAGCTCAGGGGTAGAGCACAACCTTGCCAAGGTTGGGGTCGTGGGTTCGAAT
>NZ_JAUCBZ010000007.1 GCF_034676545.1 Pararhodobacter sp. | reverse complement strand
GGCGGCAATGATGGCCGTGGCGGTCTGATTGCTATCCATCCAAGCGGCTGTGACCGTGCAGCGGTACGTGACCAGCATCAATACCGTCTGATAGTCATCTGCTAACGCTCGTGCAAAGATCGGCTCGTGGTGCGCTATGCGGTTCCGCAGCAGGCGCACGCGCTCCAAATCGCCATAGATCGCTTGCCGCAGAGTGGCAACGGGCTTGGCCGGGTCAAGGTTCGGCAGGACACGCCGCAGGTGCTGATCCCAAATTCGGGTGTCGTAACGGCCTGTGAACATCTTCTGCCAGAAAACGAACTTCAATTCCGGGATTACCTTGCCCGTGGTCTGCGCTGCCCGTCTGGCACTTTGCAGGTCACGGCGCGGGCTGTAGCCTTGCATGGGATCGGGCAAGCTGCGCTCGAATGTTGCCGACCACGGCCAGCGCGGCCCATAGAGGGCTTCCAGCGCATCAGAAACAGCGTTTCGGATGACAACTTCACACACATGCAGCGGGGCCAGAAACGCGCCCGATACCTCGGCATTCCATGCGTAGAGCAGCAGGGCGGCAGGGTCATCATCCGACTGCACCCCGGCTGCGGCCTCGAAGGTTCCCATGCGAGCCGCTGACAACGCGGCCCGTACTGCATTAATGGTCGTTTTCTGGTTGTTTGACATACCCGCCCGGAAGCCTTATATTTGAGTCACTAGCCACGGGACTAGCGGGCGCAAGCCTCCCCCCGAGGACATACGATAGTACGAAGAAACCCGCCCACGTTGGCGGGTTTTTTCTTTTCTGGTCATCGACGCGCCCCCCTTGGAGCGACGGCCCCGACATGCTTGTATAGGGTGGTTCGGGACACGCCATAGCGCCGCGCCACGTCCGCCACCTGAATGGGGTAGAGCAAGCAGTCGTGTCACCAGCCGCCATTTCGATCACGGTAGGTCGAGCCGGGTGTTCATATCGAGATCGAACCGACCATACGGGTTGACGTGTTCCCAGATCAGCGGCGTCAGGGCGGCGTAGTCGCGTGGTGTGAACCTGCCCTGCCAATGCGGCAGGGCCAAGACCTTCTGGATCATCAGCGTGTTGATGTAGACCATACAGTTCTGGATCAAGTGCAGCGCGAGCATGCTGACCTCGTGATCCTCGCGGCGGTTGCTCGCCATCTCGCCCCGGCGGGCGAAGAACACGAAGTCGGTCGCGCCGTTCCACTGCTCGACTACGTTCAGCCCCTCGTTGATTTCCCGGCGCAACGCCTCGTCGTGCAGGTAGCGGCACAGGAAGATAGTCTTGATCGCCTTGCCCAACTCAGCGAATGCCTTATAGGTCGGGTGCTGCACGTTCTTCTTGGTGAAGCGGCGCAGGATGGCTTCGGTGTCCGCTGTCCCCAGGCGCAGCGCGGTAGCGTACTTGAGCATCTGGTCGTACTGTTGCCGCACCGAGTCCCAGTCGATGGGCTTGGTCAGAATCTGTTGCAGGTTCGCGTAGGCGTCGGCCTTGCCGGTCTCTGGCCGGTACAGCTTCTGTGAGTGGATGGCCTTCAGCCGTGGCAGCAACTGGAAGCCCAGCAGGCGGCAGAAGGCGAACGCCACCGTGCTCTGGCCGTGCGAATCGACATACTGCCGATCCACCTCCATCTCGGTGCAATGGTGGATCACGCCCTCGATCATCGACGCCACCTCCGACGACGACGGCGACTTGAGCTGCGAATGGATGCACAGCGAGCTGCGCTCGACATGCCAGTAGATCATCACGCCGCGCCCGCCGTAGCGGACGTGCCATTGCGTGGTGAGGTTCTGATCCCACGCGCCGAAGTGTTTCGAGTCCGACGCGCAAGCGGTGGTGCCGCTACCCCAGATCGCCGGGTTGCGGGCTTGCAGCGTGCCGTCTGCGACGATGGCAATCGCGCGGCGCATCGCGTCCACGCTGATGTAACGGCGGCGCACATAGGCCAGGTCGCGCGCCGTGGTGCCGGAATCCAGCCCGGCCATGCGCTGCAAGCCAGCATTGGTGCCCAGGCCGTGCAGACACAGGAGCAGGCGCGGCTGCAACACCGAGCGATCCATCGACTCGTAGGAGGTCGGGCTTTTCAGGGCATCGGTAAAGCTCAACCGCAGATCGGTTTCCTTGACCATATCGAGCAGGCTGGTCATCGGCCAGAGGACATTGAGTTCGGCCTTTAGCGCGGTCAGATTGGGGGGATCGGGTTGCGCATCGAGCGGCGTCAGCGTGATCCAGCCACCGCCCTTGCTGCTCAGCCGGACGGATGGATTCTTCTTCAAGCCAGCGTCGAAGGTGGACAGCGCCGCGCGCATTTCGGCCTGCAAGTCGGCGATGAAGCGCTCCACATCGAGAGGCAGGTTCAGCGCCCGGTAGTAGTCCTCGCGGTTTTGCTCGAAGTCAGCCGGCAGATCGTCGTCGGGGTTGCGGTAGCGGTTCGCGCCGACCACCCAGATTTCCTTGCAGCGCAGCCGCTCGCGCAGGGCTTCCAGCACGGCGATTTCATAGGTGACGCGGTTGACCCGATCCCGGCCGGCGGCGTCCGTCTCCATGACGGCTTCTCGCCACAGGCCACGTACCACGCCATCGAGCGGCACCTCGATGTCGGCTGGGAAGGTATGCACCTTGGTGTCGGCAAAGCGCTTCACCAGGTCGAGCGCGTCCATCACCGGGCGGTGGCGGTCGTTGTTGGAGCGGAATACCAGCGCGGCCAGCAAGGTCGGTACTATGCGCCGGTAGTGGCCCTGGTACGAATTGCGGATCACAGTGCGCAGCGTGATGCGGTAGGTCGGGCCGGTGGCCTTCCACTCCTTGACCAGATCGCGCAGCGTCTGCTCGCCGACCACTGGAAACACCACGTCGCGCACCACGCCGTCCGGCTGGGCCAAGGTGGCGTCGGCCAGATTGAACAGCAGGTTCTGCTTGCCGGACACGCGCTTGAGATCCTCCAGCAGTTCGCGTTCGACCTTGCGTTCGGCACGCGCGCCGATCTGGTGGATGGTCTCGATCAGCAAGTCCACCAGGTCGTCGGTCAGGCTGCGGGCGCGCAGGTGGACGAAAGCGGCCAGCCAGGTGAGGCGCGCTGCATCGGGATGTCGGCGCAGGTCGCGGGGAACCTCGACCGACACACGCTGGCGGCAGCGCTCCAGGTCACGCGGCGAAGTCCGGTCGAACAGATCGGCAGACAGCTCGATCCCCCGGATCAGTTCGAGCTTCGCCAACTCATCCTGCATGCTGGCAAGGCTTGGGCGGCCGGGACTGCCGCGCAGTTTCAGCAAGACGGCCGGCGCGTTGCCTGCGGCTTCGCCTTGAGCATCTTCAACGGCGCTCTCCCCGTGGCCCGATTCTTCTGGGCGCAGCAAGGCATCCAGGCGTTCGCGAGTCGCGGGCGGCAGCCGCCCATACACGCAGCTATGGAAGCGGTCTTCGTGGGAGCGCAACGCACTGCGCGCGATGCGCTCCATCCGGTCTGGTTTCGGCGGCTCGATGGCGAGTTCGCGGCAACGTCCTTCCAGCCGCTCGATCATCGGCTCAATGTCACCGCCAACTTCTCCGGCAACATGATCACGCAGCCACTCCGTCAGCATCTCGGCATCGGCTACCGTCGCTTCGCGGAAGCCGAAACGCACGCGGATTTCGCCGCGCAGCCGCTCGGCAGTGCGGCCCGTGAGGAAGGCTTCGCCATCGATGGGCGCGGGTGCGTCGAGTTGTTTGGCGAGCGCGGCTATGCCCTGTACCTCGACTTCGGTTTCGTCGCGCGGAAAACGGCCGCGATCACGGAAGAAGGTCAGCAGGATGGCAAAGCCCAACCGGTTCGCCCGGTTTTTGGTCATCACCAGTTCGCGTTCGGCTGGCGCCAATACCCACTGATCTTCCTTACTGCCGCCGCCGTCCGCCATACCGCTACGCTCCTGGGGGCACTGACGCGGGCCAGCCGGCCCGCGTCAGAGTTTCGATCAAGGTGGTCCGCTTCACGCCGAAGTTGCGGCACACGGCTGCCTTGGACATGCCACCTTCGAGCGCGGCGATAATGGCATCCAGCTTCTCGCCGGTGATTGCCTGCGGCCGCCCACCGATCCGGCCACGTTTGCGGGCAGCAGCCAGGCCGGCAACGACACGCTCCTGGATCAAGGCGCGCTCGTACTGCGCGAGCGCGCCGAACACCTGGAATAGAAACTCGCCCGATGGCGTGGTGGTGTCCAGATTCTCCGTCAGCGAGCGGAACGCCACCCGCTTGTCCTTGAGCGAGGTCACGATGGTGAGTAGGTGCGACAGCGATCGGCCGAGCCGGTCGAGCTTCCACACGACCAGTACGTCGCCGGGCCTGACGAATTCGAGCGCCTGCACCAAGCCGGCGCGGTCGTCCTTCGCGCCGGAGGCGTAATCCTCGAACAGGTGACGCGGATCGACGCCGGCGGCGAGCAGCGCGTCGCGCTGCAAGTCCGTGCTCTGCCGGTCGGAATCTGACGACACGCGCATGTAACCTACTAACATAAGCGGAAAACCATCAAGACGCGGTTTCCGCATGGTAGCGTCTGGCGACACAGTTTTGCGCACAATTTTGCGGCCACTCGGAGCTTGGTGCAGAGGGCTGTTGAAGATCTGTTGACAATCAAATGTTTTCCGACAGGTCTTGGCATAGCGCAGGCCCGCCTTGCAGTGTTCTGTGAGTAGCGCTTAGTAAAGACGACGTATATACTTTGTTAGTATTAAGTGGCAGGAGGCCCCGATCATGTCAAAACAAGCCGTTTTCACGATGAAGCTGGAGCCCGAGTTGCGCGCCGAGTTCATGGCCGAAGCCGAAGCGGCCCATCGCCCGGCGTCGCAAGTCCTGCGCGAGTTGATGCGCGAGTTCATTCAGAGCCAGCGCAAGTCGCGCGAGTACGACGAGTTCCTGCGCCGCAAGGTCGAGGCCGGCCGGGCTTCAATGCGCGCTGGATTGGGGCGATCGAACGATGAAGTTGAGGCCGAATTCGCCGCACGGCGTGCCAGTGTGGCGAGGCAGTCGTGAGAGTTGTCTGGACGCCCGAAGCGCAGCAAGACCGTGCCGATGTGTGGGACTACATCGCAGCCGACAATCCGCGCGCGGCGGCCCGGATGGATGAGATTTTCAGCGACGCGGCCGCCCGGTTGACCCAGCACCCCATGTTGGGCAAGCCGGGAATCGTTCCTGGCACCCGCGAGTTGATCCCGCATGAAAGCTATCGCCTGGTGTACCAGATCGACGGCGAAACGGCGTGGATACTGACGCTGGTTAACACGGCCCGCCTGTGGCCGCCTGTGCGCGATTAAGAAACGATCATGGCAACGATGAAACGGCGCGTTGACTGACTGCTTTCGAGCCAGACCGCGGTCGGCGGCAGGCGGCCATCAGCCGTCACTCGCTACCTGATCCGGATAGCGGTCATCGGGGCAAGGCGGTATGCTCTCCGCCTCCGTGCTGAATAAATCGGGTCACCTCCTATCCCGTCGGCTGCCTTTCCTGTTGTATTATTTCGAATAATTCATAGTTTATTATTATAAATATTGCTTTTAAAATTCTGCCATTAAAATTAGAATTTAATTTCTAATTATTATCGCCGGAAAGGAAAGTTGTGTAACCAAATGAGCATCCCGAGATGAAAGAAAAATTAAAGCTCAATCAAGGCGAGACGTTGATCCTTGTAAAGTCGAAAAGTGAAGGCTTTATGGCGGAAACTGATGTCGATGAATACGAAATTGTAAACACATCGGGCGAGATTGTTGGGTCGGTGGTCTATACAAATCACACGGCCGTCAAAGGATTTAGGGTAACGCAAAGCGTCATCCAGAAAGATGTCAATGGCAAAACAATTGTAGACATCCGTTGGTAGCTACGCATAAGCTGCTGTTCAACGCGTACAGTTTTCAGCGGACCATTTGCTTCGAAAATTTTACGCGTTATTGCAAAGCGCTTCGCTGGGAAGGCGGTGCCGTTCTGTCGGTTAACTTGGCGTTGAGCGGAAGTATGAGCATTGGCCGATTCGGGGAGTATATGCTTAGGATTGCCTCGTTTGACGGTGTGAGTTTCATAAGGAAAATTGACGGTCGTGAGAGCTGAGAAGATGAGAACTGTGGCGAGAGTGGTGAGCTTAGTTTTGGCGGGGGTAGCTGCTGTTGGGTGTGCGAGCAAGTACCCGGTTACTTTCGACTCATATCCACAGGGTGCGACCCTTGTGTGTAACGGCACGAATTGGGGGTACACGCCAAAGACACTTTACTACGACGAAAAAGTAAAGAAAGAGACCTCTCTAAGCTTGAGTTCCTGTAGTGCGAATTGGTCGAGTGGCGCAAGGCAATACTACGGAACAGTGCCAATTGATCAGTTCCCAAACGGCGTACAGCAGACACTTCAGCGACCCGATGTCCCAGGTTTCCAGCAAGATGCCGAGTTTGCTCTCAAAGTACAGCAACTCAACATTCAGAAACAGCAAGCCCAAGCCGCTCAACAGCCGACTTATTCGCAACAAACGGTCAGTTGCAAGAAGTCATTCGATATTTCTGGTCAGATCTACCAGTTTTCTCAGATGTTTTGCCCTCCAGGATACTATGCAGCATTCTGAAAAAAGAGGTGTCATGTGACTTATGTATTGGCACTTCGGCGGATTAAAGAGTCAGATCTCAAGGCTTCCCTCCCATTCTTGCCGGAGGACGATGAGGTCGAGATCTGTCTACAAAGTATTGAAGGAGAACTAACAGCCCTTGATTGCATAGTCGAGGCAAGAAGGGAGGGAATGATCTTCTCTTTGGAGCTATCTCCTGACTTCAACATTGAACAAGTCCGCGAGGAATTGAAGCCGATACTTTCTGGCCGTGCGGCTGAGATTGTTCGCTTTATTTCTCTTGAGTAATAACCAGTCTGCGGAGTTTTTCTGGCCGAACTCCTGCCTGTGGCGTGTTGACGCCCAACAAGCCGCTGCGGTTGACGTTTGACTCGCCGTCCTGCCTTGCCGCAAGAGTGGGCGGCGCGTCAAACGCACCTGAGCTCGAGCATTGAACGACGGCTTTTCTCAAACCTCAATGGCGGGATTGGGTCGGGTGCCGTCGCGTGCGCAGCGTCAAAGCTGACATGACGAATACGTGAGAAGGGCCGATGCTCGCCGTCCGGTCAGGCTGTTGAGTCGCCCCTGCAGGAGTCACAGTGCTCGTATGTCACGCGCCATCCGAGACGTCAGTCGGCCTCATCCAGACCGGAACAATTTGAACGTGAACGCCCGGCTGCCATTGCCGTGATCGAAATGGCGGCTGGTGACACGACTGCTTGATCTACCCCTGAATGTCGGGATCGCGCAAAAGCGCCTTGATCTCGCGCACCTGCTTTTCATCCAACTTGGGTTTGCGGCCACCGGCCCGGCCTCGGGCACGGGCTGCTGCCAGCCCGGCCTGCGTCCGCTCACGGATTAAACCGCGCTCGAACTCGGCCAGCGCCGCGAACACATGGAATTGCAGCTTGCCCGATGCGCTGCCCGTCTCGATCTTTTCGGTCAGGCTCTCGAAATGGACGCCGCGCTGCTCAAGGTCGGCCACGATCTGCACCAGATCGGGCAGGCTGCGCCCGAGTCGATCCAGCCGCCACACCACGAGGGTATCCCCAGCCCGGAGCGCCTTCCGGCACTGCTCAAGCTCCGGGCGTGCCGTGCTCTTGCCGCTGGCCGCTTCCTCGTAGATGGTCGAGCACCCGGCCTGCTGGAGCGCGTCCCGTTGCAGGTCTAGGTGCTGGTCGTCCGTAGAAACACGGGCGTAGCCAATGCGTTGATTCATGCACAGTACCGGGACATAGATAAACTAACGGCAATATTAACGTGCAAGGTCACATCCGGCCATGAAAAACGATGCCCTGCCGCCATGTCCAGAAAACCACCGTTTTCTGAACGGGGTCGATTCAGAAAACGGAATTTAAAGCACGCTAAGGAATGCTCGATCCAGCAACGGCGCGGCTTTGCGTGTGGCGTCTGCCGCTGGAAGCGGCGTTTCGGCTGTTCTCGAAACTCGGCAGTCTCGGCGGCTCGATTCGAGAGCGGTTTTCGAGAACGGGACGGACAAGGCCAGCACTGGCGCGGCCCGCATTCTCACGGTGGCTTCTTGAAAATGATCGTTTGCGAGAGCGGTGGCCATGCCAATGGCTTAACGTACTTTATTTTCCGTTTTCTGAGACGTCCCCTGAACAGTCGGCAGGGCTACGATGAAACACAAACAAATGCCCACAGACGGGCGACAGGATCACGCCTTGCCCTCTGTCAGCGGCGTTTTCGTCACCCAAATGGGCAATTCCAGCGGCAGGGCGATTTCGGCCCGGTCGCGGGCCTGCAACTGCTCCCGCGCCCATTGGCCGTCCCGCCTCATCTCTGCCCGCAAGGGCAGGGGATGGCCGGAACCGTCGAACTGCTCCCGGTCGAACATCTGCCCGGCTACGTCCAGCCGCTCGGGCATGGGCCGCTCGTGGCCGTCCTCGCGCACCATCAGCACGTCGCCGCGCTGGACGATATAGAGGGCGTCCGGGTCGGCCTCGATCTCGCCCGGCAGGGCCGGGCGGAAGTCCGCCCGGTTCTCGTCATAGCGCCATTGCATCATCGCCCCCTATCAAGTGCATGGGTGGGTGTGCGCCGATCCAGCGGCGGCGGCTGTTTGCGTGCCGCTCGCTGCTGTCGCAGTCTTTCGGCCAACTGCCGCGCCTGAGCTTCACGGGCCAGCCGTTCCTGCTGCTCCTGCTCTCGCCGGGCCTGCTCGGTTTGACTCATGCGCTCATGCGCCGCGTTGGTCTGGCTCTCGCGCTCGGTCGCCCGGCGCTGCTCGTCGTCGCGGTTCATCGGTCAATGTCCATTTGCTGATTCATCATCCGGGCCTGCTCCTTCTCCTTCTGCTCCTTCTCCTTCTGCTGTTTCAACTTCTCGGCCAACTGCCGCGCCTGCGCCTCGCGGGC
>NZ_JAUCBZ010000006.1 GCF_034676545.1 Pararhodobacter sp. | reverse complement strand
ACCATGCAAATCTCCAAAAGAATGCTTCTCGCAAGTGTGGCCGTCACAAGCGGTGCCCTGGCTTTTTTCCTTATTCCATCCGGTGATGCGCCCGCTCCATCTGCACCACTTCAAGGCCCCGTTGGGGAGGTGCTTACGATAGCTCCTCCCGCCTCGCGCGAAATCCTGGTTGCCGCCCGTCTCATCGAGACCGGGGAAACCCTGAGCGAAGGCGATGTGACCTGGACGGCATGGCCTCAAGACTTCGTGCCGGAGGGGGCTTTCATCAGAACCGATGAAAACCGGACCAATTATGTCGGTGCGATTGTCGGCAGTCCGATGGCGCGAGGTGATGCTGTCACCGCCATGCGCCTTAATGGCACCAAGGCCGCTTTTCTTGCATCTGCGCTCCCGGCAGGCCGACGCGCTGTCTCCATCCCCCTTGAAGTGACTGGCGCGCGCTCTGCTGGTGGTTTCATCAGGCCCCTTGATCGGGTTGATGTCATCATCGCCGCGCCACGAGGTGCAACAGGGCAGGGGGCAAATGCCCGCATCCTCATGCGCAACATTCGCGTGCTCGCTATCGGCGGCACTGTCGCCGGTGGCCAGGATGACGGGCAGCGCATTGCCCAGGCGGATACCGCGACCCTGGATGTGACGCCGGCACAAGCCGAGATCCTCGCGCAGGCGGTCAAGACGATCGGAACAGACCTTTCATTAGCCCTGCGCTCATCGGCAGACCCATCCAGCGTAGAGCCGGATCAGGGCGTTTTCCATTTCGTGCGCAGCGGCGTGGCACGCTGACAGGAGACGATTATGGGGCGTATCACCCGCTTTCTGGGCTCAACCGCACTGGCCGTGATCTGCACAGTGCCCATGGCGATGAATGGACGGGCCGAACCGCCCCCATTCGAGCAGAACACCTATTATGACCAGCCCGAGCGCCGCGCCGTTGAAATCGGCGTTGGGCGCTCCAAAGTCGTGGAACTGTCCGAGCCGGCGCGAGACGCCTATGTGGCCGACACCAAGATCGCAACGGTTGCAACGCCAACCTCACGGCGTCTTGTCATCTCCGGCCTGGAGGATGGATCAACCACCGTCATCGTCAATGCCGCCGATGGCCGGCAGATCGCAGTGATCGAGGTTCGGGTGGCCCGTGATACGGCCCGCCTGTCAGATACCCTGAGAGCGGCCCTCCCCAATACCCGCATCAGTGCCCGAGCCGCAGGCGATACCGTCATCCTGTCCGGGTCCGTCCAGTCGGCCGCCGATGCGGCGCGCGCCGTGGACATCGCCGGCGGCTTCGTCGGCTCCCCCGACAAAGTGGTCAATGCCCTGACCCTCCAGGCGCAGGAACAGGTGATGCTGCGCGTCACTGTCGCCGAGGTTCAGCGCAATGTCCTCAAACAGTTTGGCGTCAACGCTGCTGGTGAGTGGCAGGTCGGAGACATCGTTCTTGGCGGTGTGATGAGCAACCCGTGGGGCGTTGCCGGCAAGGCTATCAGTGACACCGTTGGCAATATCTCCGGGTCAAACGGCACGGCAACCATTCAGGCCATGGCGCAGATCGGTGTGGCACGGGTTCTGGCTGAACCGACCCTGACCGCCATTTCCGGGGAAACAGCCAATTTCACCGCTGGCGGCGAGGTTCCTGTTCCAACCGGCCTGACCTGCTCATCCACCAATACCTGCCAGCCCTCGATTGAGTTCAAGAAGTTCGGTGTCTCGCTAGGCTTTACCCCGGTGGTTCTGTCCGGTGGCCGCATCAGTATGCGCGTCAACACGGAAATATCCGAGATCGACAACCAGAACCAGCTCACATACGGCACCGGTTCCGGTCAAATCACCATCCCCGGTTTCAAGGTCCGCAAGCAGCAGACCACCGTGGAACTGCCTTCAGGCGGCACGCTCATGACGGCGGGCCTCATCCAGGAAGGCAGCCGGCAGGCCATCACTGGCATTCCCGGCGCGATGGATATTCCGGTGCTGGGCACCTTGTTCCGCTCGCGCGACTACCAGCGCCAGGAAACTGAACTCGTCATTACCGTGACGCCCATTATCGCCCGCCCGATGGAAGCCCGTCAGGTGGTGCGTCCGGACGCCGGCTTTGCCGATGCACCTGATCCGCGTGCGATCCTTTTTGGTCAGGTCAACCGCGTGATTGGCGATCCCAAGCACAAGGTCGATCCCGCCAATTTCTTTGGCCACCTCGGCTACATCATTGATTGATCGGAGACAGCATGCGCCCGACCCTTTCCCGTCTCCGGTTCCTGTCCCTTGCTCTGGCAGGCATGGCCCTGTCCGGTTGCGCAGCAGACCAGTTCTGGAATGAGCCGCCCTATCCCGCAGCCTATCAAGAGCGTCATCCGATCCAGTTCACGGATGCCCCAAAGCGCCTTGAGGTGTTCCCGCGCTGGGCGCGCGGGCTGGATGCCCGCCAGCGTTCTGACGTGACTGATTTTGCCAATCAGTTCCGCAAGTCCACCAAAACCCAGCTCTGGATCTCCGTTCCCGTCATCCCGGAAGACGCCGGCGATCTCCTGGATGGGAAACGGCCAAGCGGCCATCATCCCAATGCGACGCCGCAGATGCTGCCGGCTGTCAAAACCACGCTTGCAGATGTGCGCCAGACGCTTGCGCGTGCCGGTGTCAGCCCCCGCCATGTGCTGGTGAGCACCTATCCGGGCACCTATTCAGAAGCTCCCATCACCCTGACGTTTGATGCATTCACCGCAAATGTCCCGAACAAATGCGGAGAGTGGCCCCAGGATCTGGCAGCCGGTGCCGGCGCACAGGGCTGGTGGAACGAAACCTACTGGAATTTCGGCTGTGCCTCGCAGT
This sequence comes from Pararhodobacter sp., assembly GCF_034676545.1. Classification (NCBI taxonomy): domain Bacteria; kingdom Pseudomonadati; phylum Pseudomonadota; class Alphaproteobacteria; order Rhodobacterales; family Paracoccaceae; genus Pararhodobacter; species Pararhodobacter sp. The sequence continues at coordinate 14,551 of NZ_JAUCBZ010000006.1, read as the reverse complement.
CGAACCTAGCAGCGCAGACGGCCGAGCCCCTCGATCTCTTGCGCCCGCGCCAACAGAGCCCGGCAGACGCTGTGCGTGCCGTCAACAACATCAACGAACTGCGTCAGGGGCAAGACCCCTCCACCAAGTATGACGCGGCCCGCTCCATCGCCCAGGAAGTGGGGAACTGACATGGCATCCATGCTCGCCATCACCCATACAGATCAGGTTCGCGATCAGCTCTCAAAGGCCAGCACGGATCTGCGCGCCCAGCGTATCCGCACGAAGCTGATCCATCAGGCCGAGCCTGATATGGCGACCATTGCCGATCAAATGCGCCAGTCCCGCTGGCGGCTGATCGTCATCGAAATGCGCCCTCATGAGGACGCCGCCGCCTTCCTGTCCCGGCTGGCCGTGATCGCAGGGGCCTGTGATACCCGTACCGACATTATGGCCATCGGCCATGACAATGACGTGCCCCTCTATCGCCAGCTCAGCTCAGAGGGCCTGTCCGACTATCTCGTCATGCCTATCTCACAAGCGGCCCTGCTTGAGGCCATTCGCCCCTTCTTCTCGTCTGATGACGGGCACTCGGGCGACCTGATCGCAGTGATCGGCGCACGCGGAGGCTCTGGCGCAACCACGATTGCGATCAATGTCGCAGCCCAACTGGATGACCCCTGCATCCTCGATCTGGATCAGCCCGTGGGCGGACTTGCCTTCTCGCTTTGCCTTAACAGGGTCATACCGGAGGCCGCTGCCCTGCTCTACACGCCATCGCGGATCGAACCCGAAATGCTCGATGCCATGGTGATGCGCAAGGGAGGGCTGTCGGTCTTTGCCGCCCCTGCCAGCCTCACATCAAAAACCACCATCCTGGATGATCCGCAGGGTATGGAAACCCTGATTTCCCATCTGTTGCGCCGCTATCGCAATGTCGTGCTCGACATGCCGATGCGCTGGACGGCTGGAACAGAGGCGTTATTGAGCGAAGCACGCGCCGTCATCCTGGTGACGACACCGGACCTGCCGGGCATCACCGCCGCGCAGCCGATCATCGCGCACCTTGGCGAAATGGGCATCGACCCCATGCTGGTTCTCAACCAGGCCAAGGGTGAAAAAAAAGCGGCGATCTGGCCGAGCGAGACATCCGCAAGGCTTTCGCTTTCGAAGATCAGCCAATCCATGTGGTCAGCGAGGCGGCCGAGATCCGCAACAGCGTCATCAATGGTGAGCTGTTCATCACGAAGCAGGGCCAGATGAACGCGGCAGGGCGGGCCGCGCGCCATCCAATGCGCCAGATCGGGGTTGCCATAAGGGGTGAGGCCATAGAGCCCACCCCACGCCCCGCAATCTGGACCCATCTCTTCAAACTGATACGCCGGGAAGCTGAATAATGGCTCTGTTCGAAACCTCACATCCCCTCGCAAGACGGGCCGCATTGCGACCTGAAGTGCCCAAAGCGCGGCCGGTTGCCCCAGCTCCCACGCCGATCGTCCCGGCTGGTCCCGATCTGTCCCGGCTTGATCCATTCCGCGAGCGCTGGATGACACGGCTCATGGACAGTTCCGACCTGTTCGCCAAAGAGGGGGTCGAGCGCTCAGTTGTCAGGGAAGCCCTGACCCAGATCGCGGAACTGGACAGCGGAGCCCTGTCCCGGGCGGATCGTGAGCAGCTCATAGAAGACATGGTGCTTGAAGTCTGTGGTCTTGGGCCGCTGGAGGCGCTGCTTGCTGACGACGACATCAGCGAAATCATGGTCAATACCGCCAACAAGATCTACATCGAACGCAAGGGGCTGATCGAAGAAACAGGCATCAGGTTCCGCGATGAAGAGGCGCTTCAGCGCACCTGTCAGAAGATCGCAACAGGCGTAAACCGGACTGTCGATACCAAGAACCCTGTCTGCGACGCTCGCCTCAAAGACGGGTCACGTGTCAACATCATCATTCCGCCCCTGGCCGTGGACGGAACGCACCTGACCATCCGAAAATTCAAAAAGGACAAACTCACGCTGGAGGATCTGGTGCGTTTTGGCGCTCTGACGTCAGAAGCGGCCAATATTCTGCGCATCATTGGCAAGATCCGGGTCAATGTTCTCATCTCCGGAGGCACTGGCTCCGGCAAGACCACGCTCCTGAACTGCCTTACAGCCAGCATCCCGACGAATGAGCGGGTCATCACGCTTGAGGACACCGCCGAGCTTCAGCTTCAGCAGTCCCATGTGATCCGCCTTGAAACGCGCCCCGAGAACTCGGAAGGCGCTGGCGCTTTCTACATGCAGGAGCTGGTGAAGAACTCCCTGCGTATGAAGCCGCATAGGATCATCGTCGGTGAAGTGCGCGATGGCGCGGCCTTCGACCTGATCCAGGCAATGAACACGGGTCATGAAGGCTCGATGGGCACGATCCACGCCAACAATCCGGCAGCCTGCCTCGCGCGCCTAGAATCCCTGATCCTCATGAACCCCGGATCGCAAACCCAGCCCTCTCATGTGATCCGCAAGTCCATTATCGATTCCGTTGAACTCATCATCCAGACCAGACAGCTCATGCCGTCTGGTCGTCGCGTCATCACCCATGTGACCGAGGTTGGGTCCATGGAAGATAGTACCATCATCTTATCGGATATTCTGAAGTTCGACTTTGCTGAGGGGCGTCTTGTTGGCACTCAGATGTACCGCCCACCCCGGCTCATTCAGCGCGCCCATGAATATGGTGAAGAGGAAAACCTGGCCGAGGCACTGGCCAAAGCGAACAGGAGCGTTCCATGAACCTCCTGGCTGCAATCTTCATGGCTCTGGCCTTCACAACGGCGGTCGCCGCACTGTTCTACCGGCAACTCTTCGAGGTTCCGGCCTTCACCAGCCGCGTGAGTGATCTGCACGATCAGGCCGCAAAGGTCCGCCCTGACCTCGATCAGATCCGCAATACCATCATGGCCGAGCGGATGAAGGAGCTGGCGCAGGCCGAGCGCGCCCGAAAAAGCATATCGCTGAAGCAGCTCATCCAACAGGCCGGTTATAAATGGACACCGCGTCAGTACACCATCGGCTCTATCGTCCTTGGTCTGCTTGTGTTCATCGTCGTGCTGGTCATGAGTGGCAACCTGCTGGTCGCCATTCCTGCTGGCGCAGTGGCCGGTTACTTCCTCCCCCGCCACTACCTGCGTGGGTCATGCGATAAACGCAAAAGCAAGTTCGTCTCTCAGCTACCTGATGCACTGGACGCCATTGCCCGCAGCCGGCGAGCCGGCGTGCCAATGAGTGAAGCGATCAAGGTGATTGTTCGTGATGGGCAAGAACCTCTTCGATCTGAGTTTCAGATCCTCAGCGAAGATCAGGCGATTGGTGCGACCTTGCCCGAGGCAATGGAACGACTGGCTGCTCGAATACCTGTCGAAGAAATGCAGCTCCTGTCATTGGCTGTTTCCATCCAGAATGACGAAGGCGGCGGTATCGCGAAAACCCTGACAACCTTGTCCAACACGATCCGCGAACGCGCCAAGCTCACCGGCAAGATCAAAGCCATGATGGCCGAGGCCAAGTCCGGGTCACGGATCATGGCGGGCCTTCCCGTTGCCGGCATAGGCGTAAATTACCTCATCAATCCAGATGCGGCGTCGCTCTTGTGGACCACGCTCATCGGCCAGATCGTACTTGGCGGCTCTGCCATATGGGTCGCCATTGGCCTCTTCGTCATGTCCCGGATGCAGAGGATCAAGACATGATGCAATCTCTGCTCATATCCGGGCTCATAGGGCTGTCCGTCTATGCCGGATGCGCTGCGCTCACACACTCATCAAAAGATCAGCGCATCAAGGAACTGGCCGAGGGCTTGCCAACTGCTCGTCAGGAACGGGTCAATGAGGGTGGCCTATCCTCTCGTCAGGTGCTCGCCAGCAATATCGTCCAGGCACTCAGCCTCAAAAGATGGCTGGGGCTTGAGGAATTGCGCGAGAAGCTCGCGCGTGCCGGCCGTCGCGGTCCCCATGCCGAAACGGCCTTCATCATGGCCCGATTCCTGTGCGCGATCGCTCTTGGTCTGGGGGCCATCTTTTATCTGCTGTTCCTCAATACACGCGAATTTCCTTTGCCGGGAACGATCCTCTTCATTGCCGGCGCTATCTGGGTGGGACTGAAGCTCCCCGGTATGTCGCTCGAGCGGGCTGCTGCCGCTCGGCTTGAATCCATCAAGAGCGCATGGCCGGATGCCCTCGACCTCATGCTCATCATGATCGAGGCCGGCAAACCGCTGGAACAGACATGGCGTCGGGTATCTGAAGAGATCGGCGGTCGCTCACAGCCTCTGGCCGAAGAGCTCAATATCGCGCTGACCGAACTCGCGTTCCTGCCCGATCGTCGTCAGGCCTTCCTCAATCTTGGCCGGCGCGTGGATCTGCCCGAAGTACGCAGCACGACTCTGGCGATCATACAGGCCGAGCTCCAGGGAACCAGCCTTGGAACATCCTTTATGGCGCTCGCCAGCGAGGGACGTGCCGCGCGCCTCATAGAGGCCGAGAGCAAAGGCGCAAAGGCCTCAACTCTCCAGACGCTCCCCCTCGTCATCTTCTTCCTCCCACCCTTCCTGATCACGGTTTCCATGCCGATGGTCATCCAGTTCATGGAATGGAATTGAGGCCTACCATCATGAAAAACAGGAATTTTCTGAAAAGGCTTAGCTCTGACCAGGGCAGTATTCCGGTTATTGCCGGAGCAGCGGTCATCGCGTTGTTAGCCTTTGGCGGCGTGTCCATTGATTATGGCCGCGCATCTGGCCTTCACCGCAAATTGCAATCGGCTGCTGACGTTGCCGTTCGAGAAGCGGTGCGGGGCAAGACCGATGCCCAGGTCAAGGAACTCGTGCATGGTCAGCTTGACGCCTACATGCGCGAGATGGGCTACACGGACCCAAAATCCCGGACAAATATCGCGATCACGAGATCAGGAGATACGGTCAAACTGGCAGTCACCACCAGTTATGACAGCCTGTTTGGTCGCTTCTACGGTCAGTCCCAACAACTCCTGAATGTGGCCACCGACGCCAATGCCCGCGCCTTCTGCGCGACCGATCCAGCTCAGTCAGCGATGGACTGCACAATCCGCGACCTGCCCGTCCGGACTCATCGGCTCCATCACCTTTGAAAGCGAGGATCGTCGCACATCGTCCTGCGCTTCCGAGACCGCAGGCGCTCCAACCTGGAGCGGATGGACCGCCACCGGAAACACCCGCAACCGTGTTGAGAGCTGTGCTGCACCTTGTGTTGCGCCGGCAGCGCAAACCCAGTGGGTCAGCGCCACCGCCGCATGTGCGACCGGCTATCTGGGATCACGCACCATCGAGACCCAGCAGCGGCGTACAGCTTCCTGCCCCACCCCGTCAGGAACTCCAGTCTGGAGCGGCTGGGCCAACACAACAACAACCCGTGTCGCCTCTGATACCTGCGCACTCAAATGCACGCCGGCAGCGCGTCAGACACAATGGGTCAATCGTACCGGCACCTGCCCTTCAGGTCAGACCGGCGCGACAGCTTGGCAGGCCGAACAGGCCCGTACCTCGACCTGCCCCGCGACCACAGGCAATCCGGTATGGGGCGGATGGCTTGATACAGGGACAAAGCGCAGCGAGACGAACACCTGTCAGGCGGCTCCGGGGCATGTCATCTGGACGACACCGGGAACCTACACCTGGACGGTGCCGGCAGGCGTCACGCAGATCGCGGCACTGGCCATTGGCGGGGGCGGAAGCGGGCTCCAGGTGCGCCCATATGATGACCATCACAACTACTATTCCGGCGTGACATCCTCGGTCTCGGGAACAGGTGTGAACCTTACAGCAAATGGCGGAACCGGAAGTGCTGGCGGCTGCGGCGGCTCCAAGCATGGCGGCGGGTGTGGTGGTAGCGGTGGCACTGGCGTCATGGCGCAGTGTGCGACCTGGACGCTCTATGAAGGTCAGACAGCCGGTCAACTGGGCACAAGTGTTATCTGGGCGGTGGCGGCGGCGGTGCTGGAGGCTATGCAGGAAACGGCGGCGCTGGCGGTGGCCGGCCGGGGTCTTCCGCGGAACGGTGGCGCTGGTGGTGGCGGTGCCTCAGTCGTCAACATCGTAACGCTGTGCAAACAGAACTGTGGCGGCGGCGGCGGAGTCGGCCTCTATGGCTCGGGAGCAAATGGAAACACTGAGGGCAGCGGCGGAAGCAGTGGAAGCAGCGGTACAAAGGGCTCAGGCAGTTAACGAGGTCAGAGGCGGAGTGGGTGGTGCCTTATTATTCAGTGGGCACTTGCGGAAACGGCGGCACTTATGGAGCTGGCGGCGGCGGGGCATCATCATTCCGTTTCAAGGCCTACCCGGCGGTGCTGGGTGGCGGATACGTCTTTAATCCGGTCTATGGGCACGGTGGCGGCGGCGGCGAAACCTCCTGGGGGAATTACACCGTGACACCCGGCCAGCGATTGACGGTCATTGTCGGCTATGGTGGCGGCTCTCTAACTATGAGCAAGGTGGAAGTGGTGCGAAACCAGGGCGGCTGTTCGGTACAAACCAGCTTCCAGTTCCGCGCGGCAGAAGGGGCCGGGGCTAATGGGGCAGTCCGCATCCTTTGGGGACCGGGACGATCCTTCCCCAGCACCAAAGTTTCCGGCGCGACAAACTGAGCACCGGTCATAAGTCCGGCCATGATCCGGCGGCCAATCAGACGAGAAACAAAAAGGGCGGCCACTGATCGCCCTTTTTTGTTCTCGGAGAAAATGCTCCAACCCGCCTGCGCTTACGTCGCTTTACACGTGGTAACGCTGCTTGACCATGAGCCACCAACCATCAGGCAACGCTGGCACGGCACCCTGGTCTTCTGCAAAAGCCAGACATCCCAGGACCGTCTCCAGATCAAGCGAGAAGCGGTGATGCTTGTCTTTCATAGCAAATGTCACTGTTTCACCTACAGTGGCCGGGGCACCCTGGTTATTGCCGTCAATGTCGGGTTCAGCGCGATTGAGCAGAACCTGCTCATGCTTTCGCAACTTTTTCATTTTATCCCCCGTACAAATGCTACGGGCTTAGGCATTGGTGGTCCCTCTATGACGCCGTTGCCATCGCGATAGTTGTGCATGCCAAATAGGTCCATGACTCTCATGTCAATAGGGTCGGTGTGATGCCTAGCCCCTTCATCCGGGAAGCGTTTCTCGATGTCGAACCTTTGTATCATTATCTCCAGAGCAATGATGGCCTCTTCATATCCACCCGTCAGTACATAGGCATCATCAGGTAATTGTACTGTGCAAGGTTCATATTCGAGGCGGATACGGGTCCAGTAGTCGAACCTCTGGAAGAACAGCGGCACTGTTGGCGCATTGATGAAAACCTTGCAGAATGCTAGGCATGCGACATAGTTTTCCTCCCCTTCAAGAGGGTGTCTGCGGATATGACCGTACCAGTATCCAAGATGCTTCTCATCAGCATACAGGAGCGCAATCAGCTCCGGGCCGTTAGAGGGGCCGCAGCTAATATCGAACACCTGGGTTCGGGCCAATTTGCCGCCAGTGCATTTCGGGTTTGATGCAATGGCTTGGGATATACGCTCGAGAGAGGTCGCAGAGTTATTATCCAACTGACTTCTTCCCACCCTTTCGCAGGCGCTTGACCGCCTCAATGTTGCTGGCGGCCTGTTCCGGGCTTAGATCCTCAGCAAACACTTTCCTCGCATCATCGTCCTTGCCGCGCATGGCGAGGATCAGGCCCAGAGTCTGGCGCACCCGGGCATCGGCCGTGGTGCTGCCGGCAGCGCGACGCGCAACCGTCTCGGCCTGATCAAGTTGCCCGGACAAGGCATAGGCCATGGCCGCATTGGCCTCGATGCCGGCATTGTCCGGTGCGAGCTTCTGCGCACGGTCAAAATAGGCCAGCGCCTGCTTGTGGTCGCCCATCTGCGATGCGACGACACCCTGCGCAGAAAGCACCATGGCATCTGGTTTGTCTGGCGTGTGCGCCTGAGACAGCACCGATTGCGCTTCCTTCAGCCGCCCGAGGTCCACCAAACTCTTGCCATAGGCTGCCCGGAGTGTCGTATCTTCCGGGCTGGCCAGCGCCGCCTTTTGCAGGACGGCGGAGGCCTGTTCGTGCTGACCGGCCCCCTGAAGCTCTTTCGCCTGGGCGATGACCGAGTACGAGCCGGCAGATCCAGCCAGGTCGCCCGACATGCTGGCGCAGCCCGCAAGCGAGATGGCCAGCACGCATGATGTGATGATCTTGAGCATGCTGTCCCTCACCATGTCTTCAGGATGGCGCGGATCTGGACAGGCTCACCGTGGTTATCAGCCACCTTGCTATAATACTGCACGATGAATGTCCGGATGCCGGAAGACAGGTTCGCGCCGCTGTAGGCATTGCTGATTTCGCGCACAAGCTTTGGCACTGACATGCCCTGCGAAGCGGCGATCTCATTGATCGCCACCCAAAACGCCTCTTCCAGATTGATCGAACTGTTACGTTCCCCAATCTTGAGGTTCCGACGTTTGGGTTCATGTGGAAGTGGGCGCTCACTTCGAGCCATGCTCGGAACTCCCCCACCCGAGTGTCCATGCGCAGAAAAAGACAGTATCTGTGACATCTGAGAACTCCCTATTTCCGCTTGCGGGTGTTTTTTGCGAATGCCTTGTCGAGGAAGGCTTTGGCGTCAGCGGCGCTGATCTTGTCCGGATAGCCCTTCGGGGCTTTTGCCCCATCGCCCACCAGTCTTTCGATCCAATCGCGCTGTTTGGGGGAAGCCAGATCCTTGCCCGCCAGGGCGCGTACCCGGTCGATCCATTTTGAGAGGGCGGAAGAGTCCTTCAGGGTCTCGTCGGCAAGATCCTCGCCGGACTCGGCCGCGAGCTTCCTGGCGTAGGAAACCTGCTTGTCGGAGGGGCCGGCTCCCGCCTCGCGCCGGGGACCGAGATAATCCTTGCAGATCTGCGCATCCTCGGCCGCCCCTCTGGGCAGGCGCTTGCCTTCCCGCTTGGCCTTGTCCTTTGCCGCCGCCAGCAGTGCGGCCGAGGGTGGCCGCTTGAATGCGGGCTTGCCTTCAGGGGATACAACACTGATCCGGCCGACCAACTCGCCGGCCAGCGCCGCGATCTCGTCAATAACGGTCTTTGCCGGGACAGATCCGGAGAGCACATCATCAAGACGGGCTTCCATGCGCGCGGTTGCGCCGGGATCAACCAGCTCGGGCGCATGATCGCAAAGCAGGTCATAGAGCCACATCGCCATCTCGGTGGGGACAAGGTTCTTGCGCTCGATGGTGAGGAAGCCCTGACGCTTCAGCCCTTCAAGTATACTGTCTCGGGTCGCCGGCGTGCCAATGCCCTTGGCTTCCTTCAGCCGGTCCCGCTCGCCCTCATCACTCACAAACTTCCAGGCATTCTGCATCGCGTCGATCAGATCGCCCTCGGTGTAGCGCCTGGGAGCCGTGGTCTGGCGCGTGCGCGCCCGAACCGGACCACAGGTGATGTCCTCGCCATTCACGAAGGCCGGGAGTGTGCCGGCGTCTTCGCCTTCATCCTCATCATCCCCGTCCTCGCCCTGTTGCGCATCGCTGGCCAGCACTGCTTTCCAGCCCGCGCTTGTCACGACCTTGCCGCTCGACTGAAAACGGATTTCCTCAGGCGACCCGTCTTCGCCCTTCAGATCCACCACAAACGAAAGGGTGGTTTCATCAAACTCGTGATCGGGAGAGACGCCGGCGATGAAGGCTTTCGCGATGGCGTCAAAGAGCCGGCGCTCATCACCATCGAGGCCGGAGACAGCACCCGCCATGTCCGGAACATTGACGTTGGGGATCAGGGCATGGTGGCTTGCGCCAGCTATGCCGGCATCCGACCAGATTCCGCTCTTTCCTTTGCGGATGACAGGTTCAGCCGGCACCAGGGCAGCCAGCTCATCAATACCCCGCAGCATCCCCGCCAGAGCGCCGGCGCGGGCGATCAGGTTTTCGGGGAGATAGCGGGTTTCGGCACGCGGATAGGTGATGACCTTGTGCCGTTCATACAGCGCCTGGGCGACATCGAGGACCTGCTTTGCCGTCCAGCCCCATTTGCCCGCATGCTTTTGGAGGGCCGGCAGATCAAACGGCCGAGGCGGCGCAGCCTTGCGGGCCGCGCGCTCGACGCACAGGGGGCCGGCATAGTCGCAAGCCGCAAGAGCTATGCGGTCAGCATAGGCGGCGTCGAAGATCCGGGCATCACCACGCGGGCGATACCAGAGGGAGGTTCGCCCTGAAGATCCTTCAATCTCCGCCTCGATCTCGAAGAAGTCGCGGGGATGGAAGTCCCGGATCTCCTGTTCGCGGGCGCACACGAGCCCAAGGGTCGGGGTCCGCACACGCCCGATGCCGATCGCGCCGCGCCAGCCATCGGGCTTCAGCTTGACGGATGCCGCGCGGGTCATCGTCAGATTGAAGATGTGATCGGACTGCGAGCGGGCAACGGAAGCATCGTAGAGCGAACGCCAGTCACTGTTGGGCTTAAGGTTTGCGAACGCCTCATTGAGAGTCTTTTCGTCCTCGGCCGTGAACATGGCGCGCAGCACATCACCCTCAAAGGCAAAATGGCGCACCAGGCTCTCGCCAATGGCCTGTCCCTCGCGGTCGCAGTCCGTGGCGATGATGATCCGGCTGGCGGAAGACATGGCATTGCTAATGTCTTTCAGCCGCTCCGCCTTGCCCTCGCCCTCGTCCGGACGCCAGCCATAAAGGCCCTGGGATGGCTTGAGCACATCAAGGCCCCACACCTTCCAGTGCGGATTGACCTCTTCGGGCTCTTCCAGACGCAGCAAATGACCCTGGGCGGCAAGGATACGGCCATGGCGATCACCAAAGGCGGCACGCAGGTTGCGGGCCTGGGAGGGCTTTTCACAGATAATGACCGTGCTCATGCTGCGATCTCCTGAGATGGGGGGAACGACATGAGGGGCTCTGAAACAGCCCCATGGCTCCGTGCCGGCGCATAGTCGATCTCGGTCACGCGGAAGCGGCCATTGACCTTGTGGCACTGGACGATGACATCAATCATCGAGTGCAGCAGGCCGCGCACGTCATCACGCGCCAGATCCCGGCCGCCCTCGCTCTGCTTGACCAGCAAGGTGAGGCGCTCGATCGCCAGCGCCGCGCTATCGGCATGAACTGTGGTGATGGAGCCCGGATGCCCGGAATTGACGTTGACGATGTAGTCAAACGCCGTGCCGTCGCGCAGCTCCTGCAACAAGATGCGGTCTGGCCGCATCCGCATGCACGATTCCAGCAACTCGGTCGGGCCGATCTTCGCCACGCCCTGACCACCCTTGGAGTAGAACAGGCGAACATTGTTCTCCTGCGGTATGTCCAGTTCCGGCGTATCCTCAACCGTGATGACCCGCTCATCGGTGGGGATATGAGCGATCAGCGCCTTTGACAGGGTGGTCTTGCCCGATCCGGTCGCACCGGAAATCACGATGTTCTTGCGGGCAATCACGGCCTGACGCAAAAACTCCGCATGATCCTCCAGCCGATAGAGGTCAAAGAGCACCTCATCGGCCGGATTGACGGCATCATTGGCCCGCACATCATCAAACAGGCCAAAGCCCTCCAGCTCGGTCAAGCTGAAGGTCTTGTGTGAGGGCTTGCGCAGCGTGATCGACACCGTGCCGGCAGTCACGGCCGGTGGAATGACGATCTGGATACGCTCGCCCCCCGGCAGCGTGGCCGACAGGAGCGGGCGTGTCTCGCTGATGGCCTGGCTCGACCAGGACGCAACGGCGTTGGCGAGATTGAGGGCTGAAGAAAAAGAGAAGTCCGGGCGCGCATGCCGCGCCCAGCCCTCCCGGCCCTCCGTGAGGATCTCGCCCGGCCTGTTCACGACGATCTCGAACAGATCCGGGTCACTCAGAAATTCGGCGAACGGGCGCAAGAAGGTCCGCACGACCGTTGGGTCGCGTTTGTCAGTCATGGCAATGTCCCTCAAAGGTGCGGCCTTCAGGCCGCTCTTTATTTCGTGAGGCGGGGATTGGTGTTCCCAAAATCGCCCAGCACACCCCGGTCGTAGACCTTGGTGAGCGGTTCAGTGATCTTCAGGGAATAGACCCCTGAAAAATCCAGATCGCGGGCGACGAAGATCGAAACCATCTCGCCCTGGTGCTTGATGAGGGTCGGAGGAATGTTGATCGAGTTCTCAACCGCGATCGCGGCCGCATCCTCTCCGGCCTGTGTTGTCTGGGTGGACGACACCTCACTCCGGCTGGAAATCTCATCTCCAATCCAGCTCATGGCGTCATTGACGACCGACATCAGCAATGCGCCGCCAAACCGCTCCCAGAAGTGGGTATCGACATAACCATCGAAACCGGCGCGGCCCAGCGCGTCGGTTGCAGGAGACGCCAGGGTGATAATCACACCCTCTGGCGTCTTGGCGCGATTCCAGAGCACGAAGAGACGGCTCTGGCCGCGCTTGAGGCCGCCGCGATACTCGCCCACGACCTGCGTGCCCTTGGGCATGAGCACGACGCGGCCATTATCGGACAGCACATCACGCGGGATCACGCAGCTCGCGAACCCCGGCTGATCGGACGACAGGGCTGTTTCCAGCACGCAGGGGATGCTTGCCCCCATCGCCACGATGAAATTCCGGTTGCCGAGTGTCCCGGCCTTCGAGCCATTGAGAATGGTCGGCTTCATGAGCTGGCCGAACCGTGCATCCTCATCAGACTTGCGCTCAGGCTCCGCCATCACCGCGGAATCTGATGCGCCGCCAGCGCTCGCATTGCGCGCCTTGCCATTGAAAGCAATGACAGGCGCGCGGGTCGCGGCTTGCAGCAACGGGTCCGGCTCTTCCATCTGGGCGGGGTCAGCGGCCTTCACCGCCAGAACCTTCGCAGGTTCAGGCGCAGCCTGTTGACGCGGCTGGGCCGGCGCTGGTTCAAATGTCGCGTTCGTGCGGATCACCAGATCGCGCTTGGGCACGTCTTCCTTCTTCTCGCCACCCATCATCGACAGGCCAAGGACGAGGCCGGCAGCGCCAACCATGAGCGCGCCACCCACCAGCTTCTTCGGGTCAACTCCGCGCTTCTTCGAGACGGTTTCAACCGCCCCGCGTTCGCCCGCGACCAGGCCATCCTTGTTGGTTTCAGGATCAGACATGGTGCACCTCAGTTTTTCTTGGGGGAGGCTGATGCCTGCGGCTTCATCACCCGGGAGACGGAGGGAGAGGTGGTGCCGGTGCCGGGATTGATGCCGGTCGGGTCGTAAGCCTCATTCCAGATGCAGGTCACATCCCCGCCGCGCCGAAGGATGAACTTGGCTGCAATGGCATGGACCGTCACAAGGTCGCCGTCCGTGTTGCTGGGCACGAGGCTTTCCGTGCCATCCGCGCTCACCGTGTAGATCGCGGGAACCTGCGTGTTGCCCGCGAAGGCAAAGGTCGTGACCTTGCCATTGTCATAGACAGACACCGGCTCAATGACCTGTGAGCCCTGGGCGCTATAGCGCCAGTTGCGCGGCCCATAGGCTGCGTGAAACTCCATCACCTTGTCGGCCTGGTTGGCCTTCTCGGCTTCAGCACGCTCAGCAGCGGCAAGACGACGAACCTCGGCCTCATCACCCGGGTAGCGGAACTTGACCAGGAAGTAGGTATCGGAGCCGGGGCCGACAGCCCCGTCGCGCACCGACAATTCGAACTGGTAGGAGCGCTTGGAGCCGTCCCGGCGTGCGGAGACGACCTGAAGGTTCGTCAGGGGCTGCTTCTCGCGCGGCTTCAGGAACAGGATGTTCCCGGCCGGCGCGACCTCCCAGGCGACATTGTTACCCGAGGCGACGTGCACAATCTCTTCGTCGGGCGCGAGCTGGATCTGAACCGACGAGCGCAGCGTGCCGATGACGCGCACCACATTATAGGGCTCGTAATTGACGAACCGGATGCGGCTGTCACGCGGGGCAGCGGTTGGCGTCTCCAGCGCCAGCGCCGTACCAAAAGGCACGGCCGACAGCGCCACGAGAACGGGAAAGGCGGACAGGCGGATCATTGCACCGTCTCCGGATCTGCGCGGTACTCGGAAACAATGAAGCCGAGCGGATTGATAAGCCGGTCCTGTTCGGACATCGGCGCGCTGACAAAGCTGTAGGTGAGGGTGGCAATCCAGTGCGTCTGGGTCACTTCCTCGCCCCGCGTCACGATCCGCAGATAGCGGACCTGCATCACATCGTTGCCGAGCAGGGAGATCGTCTTGATCCTGATCCGCACCGTGGCCTTGTTGCCATAGACGTTCTGGGGGCTCTCAGGGTTGCGACCGGCGAACCACGCCGAAAACCGCGTCTGTTCGGCTGGTGCCGACATCAGGGCCACCGTGCGGAAATTCTCTTCCGCCTCGCTGGCGACGAAGCCCTCGCGCGCCCGCACATAGCGAGCTGCAAACCACTTCGCGACCGCCTCATCATACTTGGCGGGGCCGCGCTGAAGGCCGGACACCACATCAACGATGCCGGTGGAATTATCGACGCGCACCACAAACGGTTCAACCGTCTTCAGGGGCGTCAGTCCGGCGATGGCGACCACCGAAACGATGGAGAGGCC
>NZ_JAUCBZ010000005.1 GCF_034676545.1 Pararhodobacter sp. | reverse complement strand
GTTCAATCAGGACATTGAAGCCACCCGCTGCGGTGGCTTTTTTGTTGTTTGCTACTTGGGTGTCAACCAAGTGTCAACGCAGGATTTTCCTGACAGCTCGGAGACGCGCTGTGCGACGAATGGCTGGTACCAGTGCTCGACGGTGGCGCCGCCGATCAGATCACTTGATTCATCCGGCAAATTGCCGTACCATTTTCTCATGGAGGACATCATCATGCCTGTAGCCATCTCTACCGCCCGTCTCGAAGCTCGAATCAGCACTGACCTGCATTCGATGCTCAAACGCGCCGCTGAGCTTCAGGGGCGTACTATGACTGACTTCGTGGTCACCGCCGTCCAGGACGCCGCACAACGCGCCATTGAGCAGGCTGGGGTTATCCGTTTGTCGATGGCCGATCAGGAGTGCTTTGCACAGGCGCTGTTGTCACCACCTAAGCAAACACCCGCCTTGAAGCGTGCTTTTGCTCGCCGCAGCAAACTCCTGAGTGCTGAATGAGCAGTACGTCGTTCCGGCTTGCCTTGTTGGATAGCACGCACGACCGCGCTGCATTCAATAGTGATTCAGAACCCTTAAACCGCTACTTGCAGACGCAGGCCACACAGGATGTTCGCCGCCGTGTTGCTGCTTGCTATGTCGCATTGACTGATGAGCAACGCATTGCAGGCTACTACACCCTGGCTTCATCAAGTGTTTTGCTGACTGATCTTCCCGCCAATATCGGCAAAAAACTGCCGCGCTATCCGACTGTGCCAGCGGTTCGCATGGGCCGCCTAGCCGTTGATCAGGCGTTCAAGGGACAGGGACTCGGTGGTGCGCTCCTGGCTGATGCGCTTGATCGTGCTGCCCGCGCTGAGATTGCCGCCTTTGCCATGACGGTGGATGCCAAGGACGATGCGGCTTCAGCCTTTTATCGACACCATGGCTTCATTGATTTGCCTGATTCACCGCTGACCCTGTTTCTGTCGCTGGCAACTGTTCGGCTTTCTTC
This sequence comes from Pararhodobacter sp., assembly GCF_034676545.1. NCBI lineage: Bacteria > Pseudomonadati > Pseudomonadota > Alphaproteobacteria > Rhodobacterales > Paracoccaceae > Pararhodobacter > Pararhodobacter sp. Next base: position 19,699 of record NZ_JAUCBZ010000005.1, on the reverse strand, counting down.
AAAGTAGTATTTCAGTGTCAAAAAAGCGTCAACTGTATAGCAAAAAATAGCGCATCCATAGCGACGGATAAGTAATCTAACCAGTTGATTTAAAAAATGAATCAACGCCAATGATACACAATCAAGCTGAATCATAATCCGCGGGTCCGGGGTTTGATTCCCTGATGCGCCACCAGATTTTCCCTGTTCAATCAGGACATTGAAGCCACCCGATGCGGTGGCTTTTTTGTTGTTTGCGGCTTGGGTGTCAAGCAAGTGTCAACGCAGGACATCGTAAGCGGTGCATCTCCCCCATTATTCCCAGGCGGCGAGATTCATGGCTAAATCTTGGTCATGAGTATTCCACGGCAACAGCGCCTCGATTTCGTCCACTGTTTGGGCCATCGGCAGGTGTTCCAGCACAAAGCGCAGCCACGCATAGGGCTCGCGCCCGTTGGCCTTGGCCGTTTCCAGCAGCGAATACAGTACCGCGCTGGCGTGTGCACCCGCCGGGGTATCCGCAAAAAGCCACGCTTTTCTGCCAATCACAAACGGCCTGATGGCGTTTTCTGCGGGGTTGTTATCGATGGGCAAATCGCCGCACTCGGTATAGCGGATCAGGCGCGGCCAGACCTTGTGCAGATATCCCAACGCTTCGCCCAGCTTGCTCCTGGGCGTGACCCCCGGCAGGGTTTCATCCAACCATGCACGCAGCTTTTGCAGGATCGGCAGGCTGTGGGTCTGGCGCGCCTCGAAGCGCTGCGCATCGCTCGCTGTTTTCAGCTTGGCCTCGATACGATACAGCCGGGCGAACAGATCCAGCGCGTGGTCTGCGCGGGCACTCTTGCCTTTGGGGCTGACCCGTTTGGCTTCGACGAACTTGCGCCGAGCATGGGCTGCGCACGCCAGGTGCTCCACACCGGGCAGGCGCGCCACCGGCGCGTAGCCTTCGTACCCGTCGGTCATCAGGTAACCCTGCCAGCCTTCGAGCAGGCGTACCGGTATCTGCCCCGAACGGCTCGCCTCGTAATCAAACAACACCACCGTGCGCCCCGGCGGCCCGCCGCGCTGCACCCACATATAACTTTTAGAGGTCGGACTTCGCCCTGGTTCTTTCAACACTTGAACCGTGGTTTCATCCATGTGGATGACGGGCGCATCCAGCAAGGTGTCGCGGGCCAGATTGTGCAGCGGCTGCAAGGCCTGGGCGAGCCTGATCATGGCCCGCGTCATGCTCTGGCGTGGGACGTCCACCTGGTGGCGGGCCATCACCTTCTCGAAGCGCGCCAGAGGCAGGCCGTCGACATACTTCACCACCGCCATCATCGCCAGGAACCCGGCGCTGAAGTTGCTGCGCGGCAGGACCTGCGCCGGTGCCGGCTGCTGTACCGGTGCCTGATCGCCCTTGGGGCAGGCGTAGCGCGGGCGCACCGTGCGGATCACGCGGATTTGCATCGGCACGATGTCCAGCTGTTCACTCACGTCTTCGCCGATACGCACCATGGGGGTGCCGCAGGCGCATTGGCGTTCTGCTTCGGGGACATCGACCAGGAACTCGACGCGGGGCAGCTCGGGCGGCAAAGCGCGGCGATGACCGCGCTTGGGGCGAGGCGTGTTGTGCGCGGGCGCGCCCTCGTGTGCGTCTTCGAGATCAGCGGCCTGCTCGGCCAAGGCTTCCACTTCGTTAAACAGCTCGCCCTGGTGCGACTCGCTACTGGGGCCGAACACCTGATGCCGGGCCAAGCGCCATTGCTCAAGGATGCGTTGCACCGCCTCGGCGACCCCTGTGGCGACGCCGGCGGCAATCCCTTCTTGCAGTTTCCTCTCGAACTCGGATTGCATCGCCGAACGCAAGGCGTGAAGGTGGGTTTCGTTCTGCGCCTGCAGCGTGGCCCGTAACTCGGCCAGCGTCTTTTCGCGCTCGGCTTTCAATGCCGCCTGGAAGGCTTCAACCGAGGTCGGCACAGCGCCGATTTCGGGGCTGAGCTCAGGGGGGAAGGATGGGGTGGCTGCAGGGCGATCAGACATGCATAATTATACCAGAATTATCACATAACTGACTGATATTTCAGTGTTTTATGAGGATAATTCGCCCATAAATCAAACCCTTCCAACAGCCACTCCAACTCTTTGGGGGTGAGTGTCACGGTCGCTTGCGCGCCTGGCGCGGGCCAGGCAAAGCGCTCTTTCTCCAGCCGCTTCTGCCAAAGGCAAAAGCCGTTGCGATGCCAATACAGAATCTTGATGCGGTTGCGCTGGCGATTCACGAACACGAATAACGTATCGCCGAAGACATCCAGTTCCAGCTCGCTTTGCACCAGCGCGGCCAGCCCGTCGATCTGCTTGCGAAAGTCCACCGGCACGCAGCACAAGTAGACCTGCCCAATCGCCACTCCCGGGTGCATCAATGCACCTGCTCAGTCAGCGCCTGACGCACCTGCGCCAGCCACTGCGGGCTGGGCAAGCCGGGCAGCTCCAGACGCAGGCCAGCGCCCAGCACCAGTACATGGCGATCCGCCGCGACAGGGTGATCGACAGCGGCGAGCGGGCCCACGCTGACCGGCACAAACTGGCGCGCAACCGGCGCAGCCACCGCCTTGACGGGCACCTGAGCCTTCCGCTCCAGGGCTTTGAGGCGCCGGCGCCAATAATACAGGCTTGAGACCGGCAACCCCTCACGCTGCGCGTAGGCCGTGGCGCCAATGCCCTCGCGCGCTATCGCGTCAAGGTGCATTTCCCACCAGGCCTGCCCTGGTCCTCGACTCGTCGACATCCTCGGTTCTCCTGTTTGCTTGCAGAACCGATACGATGCCCCACAGAGCGGGCGCGAACAATCATGGGAAAAATGGAGCGTTTACGGATGGGGGCTTGATATACAACTTCCCTGACGGCTCATTTCGAATGACCCTTGCCGGGACTGAAGAGTATCGCTTTTCACTCGCCACCCTGACGCCACTGACAGATAACGCGCGCGCATTAGGAAGCGGGGCTTTTCGATGGTCACAACTTTACGCTGGTAGTGGCACGATCAACACGTCAGACATACGGGAAAAACAGCAACAGCACCCCTTGTCTGACAAAGAGCGCGCGGTTGCTGTCAGGCTCAAATCCCTTGTCAGGGCGTTCAAGTGGAATAAATCCGTCGAAGAGAAAGGAAAAAATGCCCGTTGGCATTTTGGGGTGATGGCCCAGGAAGTGGCTGATGCCTTTACATCAGAAGGGCTCGATGCTCACGATTACGGGCTTTTCTGTTACGACGAGTGGAGCGAGCATTCAGAGGTAAAAGACAGCGAAGGCAACATTCTCGAACCACTCCGACAAGCCGGCAACCGTTACGGCATACGCTATGACGAGCTTATCGTATTCATTTTAGGCGCGTCCTCATGAGCCAGTATGTTCCCCGCGTTGGCGACAGCCTCATCCCAAGAGCCTGGCACTGTGGAAAGTTCTTTCAACACTCTAGCTGTATATTCTCGGGGAGGCGGAATGTGCCCGCGTCCCCAATCGCCGACATGCAGATAGAGGCCGTCCGCAAGCTGGCTTTTACCCGTCCATTCCAATCCGTAATTTCCAATAAACGGAACGGTGTGCGGTTTGACGTGCCAGTCACTAACATTTTGCATGTAGACAACGGGTGGGCGATATTGAGAAAAATGCTCTGCAAGATCAAATACGATGCCCTCAAACGCGTCTTCAAGATTGCCGCCCTGCCAGCCAAAACAAACCTGTGCGAATCTTTGAGTATGTTCAGGGTTGTAGCGTGCGATGTTGGTTTGCGGGTTGAAAACGACGGCAAGCGCGGGCACCTTGGTAGCGTAAAAGAGACTTGCGAATCCTCCGGCAGAACCACCGGCCATGATTACCCGGCTTGCTCCAGTGGTGGCTTTTATCCTTTCAATTATCCGAGGGAGTATGTCTTGCAGAGCAAGATGCAAATTGCCCGCATACCACGCAATATTAATGTCCGGGGCCAAATAATAACTTGGATCATTAAAGGCGACGACCGTGCAGTCTATTCCTTCTGCGATCCCCAGCCCAGAGAAGAACGGGGGCAAATTCTCCGTACTTCGTTGTGCGGCACCGCCAAAAACAACAAGCAGCGTGCCAGAGACTTTGGGGCGAAGATAGAAATCAACAATAGACTGATCAATAGCGATCGAGTGCACGCCAAGCTCAAGAGAGTCTGTTGCAAAAAATTCATCGATGCCTTGATATCTGGTGACGCTAGAGCCCCATCTTTGATAGCTCGGTTCGATCATTTATTACCTTTCATTCGTAACGGTATGGCTTATCCGCACGCAGCGGTCCAAGCAAGCAAAGCTGGATCTTACATCTTTAGGCTGACCTACGTGCATAGCATGGGGTCGGGTCGCAAAGAGGAACTGCTGCAGCCGGGAGGTGCCTGATGCCGCTGTCGCAATCATCACCGCCGTTCGTGAATCCAACTTTAACCCTTGGGGTAAAAAAATAATGGAACCAACTTCTAGCGCGGTATCTGCAGGCGTAGCAATGGGTGCGGTTGCCGTCACGTCTCTCCTCCCCGGCGTGAATGGCGACGCCTTGATTGGTGCTTTTGCTGGTGCCGTGGTGTTCGCCCTGCACGCGAAGGACACTACCGTTGTGAAACGGCTGGTCTACATGCTTGTGTCTTTCATCATAGGGTATCTGGCTGCGCCGGAAGTTATGCGGCTGTCCGGTTTGCAAAGCTTCACCATAGCCGCTTTCGCTGCCTCGGCCTTGGCTGTCACTACGGCGCTGGCGGGCATCGAGAAAATCAAATCGTTTGATTTCGCCAGCTTCTGGAAAAGGGGGTAACGCCATGTTGATCGCCCTAATTGTCGTGGTGGCCAACGTACTGACTGCGGCCCGACTGATCTGCTACCAACGCCACGGGGCCCGCTACCGTCCGGTAATGTCTATCCTGGCCTACGCGCTGATTGTGTGTTCCGGCGGGCAGGTTATCGATGTGCTGATAAACGGCAGTCCGGTAACGATCTGGCAGGCCGGGTTTTCTTCCGTCGTGGCGTTGCTTGTCCTGCGGGCCCGGGGCAACGTCGCGTCGGTGGTGAGGACAGTAGCATGATCGCCGAATTCTTACGCCGCCTTTTCGCCCCGGCCTCTGCCGCCCAGCCCAGCGCCGCGGCGACGGTCGCACCACCCGCCCCTGGATCCACGGTTCCTTTCTCTGACGCCTTCGAGCGCCTTATCGGCCATGAGGGCGGGTACGTGAACCACCCCGACGACCCGGGAGGGGAAACCAACTGGGGCATCACCAAGCGCACAGCGCGGGAAGCCGGGTATACGGGCAGCATGCGCGACCTGACACGCGATCTTGCCAAAGATATCTACTACGACGCCTACTGGATGCGGGCACGATGCGACGAGTTCGACGGCGCTATCGCCTTCCAGGTGTTCGACGCGGCGGTGAACCACGGCATCGGCAACGCCATCAGGTTTCTGCAACGGGCGGTTGGTGTTGCTGATGACGGCGCTGTAGGGCCGGTAACCCTGCAGGCGGTCAAAGCTATGACCGTCACCGACGTGCTTGCCCGCTTCAACGCGGCGCGCCTGACCTTCTACACCAACCTGTCCACCTGGCCGTCCTTCGGGCGCGGCTGGGCCAGGCGGGTGGCGGGGAATCTTAACTATGCTGCTGACGACGCTTAAAGCCCTGTGGGGCAAAGTTTGGAGTTACGTGGTTCTAGCCAGTGCTTTGGCGGCCGGCCTGATCGCCCTGCGACAGTCCGGCAAGTCGGCGGGCCGCGCCGACGTGGAACGCGAAATGAACCAGCGGGCGGCGGCCGCCCGGAAGGAAGCACGCCATGTGGCTGATACGGTCGATTCGATGGGCGACGATCCTGTCGCTGATAAGCTTAAATCTGACTGGGTGCGCAACGACAAGTCCGGCGGTTAACTACTGCGATATCGCCAAGCCCATCTACTTTGATTCGGTGGCTGACGTGGACGTGACGCCGCCCGGCGTGCGTCGGCAGATTCTGGAAAATAACGAAACCGTAAAGCGCCTGTGCCCTAACTAAAGCGCGCACGGATATCAAGCACCGCTTGGGCCAGCGTGGTGGCGTCGATTCCGTTTATTCCGGCTTCGATATAGTGGACGATCTGTTGGTTCATAGAACGACCGTCACGGTCGGCGCATTCCTGCAAGCGCTCGCGCATGCCTTCGGGCAGGCGCAAGTCTACCTTCTCTTTCTTAGTGGGATTCTCAACGCGGGGGCGTCCTGGCTTATTCTGATTCATGCGCGGGAGCATACCCGCGATTCTGTCACATTTAAATACCATTAAAATAATGGTATATGGGTGTGTTTCTGCCGGTATTCTGCCGTTCCCCGTTGCAGCGAAAGGCGTAGAGTAGGGTTGCTTCCTGCTCGAAGCCTTGAAAATTTAGATACATTCGCTGAAAAAGGAGTTCGCTGTGCATCAATATCTGGCAGCCCCACTGCCCGACAACCAAACCGTTTCCCGCCCGTTTCATCCTTGCCCCGGTAGTGGCCAGCCGCTGCTCATGGTGCGCGCTGGCGCACCCACTGAAGCGGCCCTTGAGCATGCCGGCAACTTGCTCGATGCCGCGTACCATGTCGCCCGCCAGGGAGCCGATGGTGAAGCCGGTCTGATGGTGCACGCTCTGTGGGCGGTCATGCACTTGGTTGAATGCGCCAACGCCGTCATTGAATCGACGATTGGCGGGCCCTGTGCCAACGACGAAACGGCCTAAAATCTGTACTATTGAACGCCGACCGCCTTAATGAAATCAAGCGTTTAGGACGGTTGTACCGCCCAAACAATAGTACAAACCCCGCGACCTAACATAATGATTTAATTGGGTAAATCGACGCTTAGAAACTCTGGCTACGAACCAAGGGGTCGTGGGTTCGAATCCTGCCAGCCGCGCCATATTAAAAAGCCTGCAAACTTTGTTTGCAGGCTTTTTTCTTACTAGGTCGAATTGCTTTAGCGACTGCAAGCCAGCATAGTGACGAGTCTCCCCTTGCCACATGGCCTCGATACGCCCATAAAAAAACGGGCTCTGTTGCCAGAATGCCCGTTTTTCTCTGATTACCTGCGGTAGTTGGAATCAAGCAGTCACATAGAAGGCTACGCCTTCATAGTTGAAATAACCACTTAACATGACTGCGTCCATCTCAGCTATATCGACGGTATAGAAGTGCGTACCTGACTCTTTATTGACAAAGCGATAGAGTTCCGTCGTACCGTCGACCTTAGTTGCATAGGCCTTGAAAGCAACGCCCTCGTATTGCCATGCACCGCCAGCTTCACGCAGATGATCCGCTTCTGCAGGACCCGCTGTATAAAAATGGTCGCCAGTATCTACATTGAAGAACCGCTGCACAGACACGGTATCCGCCCCGTTGACGCTACGCTCGAAGCTTGTGCCCTCGTACTGAAAGCCACCCGTCTGAGCTACAGCCGAGGCCTCGTCGTTATTGGACGTATAGAAATGGGCATTCAGTTCAGTATTATAAAAACGGTGCACCGCCGGGGTCAGATCGTTGAGATTCCCCCCAAAATCACTGAAGTCGGCGACTTCGATATTCAGCAAGGTATCCGTGCCATCACGGTCTGCCACCGTATCCTGAACCGTATACTCGCGGCTTAAGACGTCATAGCGCAGGCCGTAGTCCGCATAGCTGCCCAGGAATAAAGCATTATCCCAGCCCGCGCCGCCATCCAGGTAATTATTGGCCGCATTGCCCCGCAAGACATCATGACCGGCGCCCGTGATGGCGTTTTCGATGATGGTTCCATAGGCGATGGCAAGATTCTGCGTCATGCCATTTACCGAGGAATAATGGCCGGGCCGCAGATCCACCATGCCGTCGGTGCCCCAGCCGCTAAGATTCAAGGTGTCGTTTCCGCTCGCATCATAAATCGTCAGAATGGGGTGCTGGTTGATGGAAAAATCGTAGATCTGGGCGGTGGGCCCCTGAATATTGGAACCAAAACCATAAACGGTATTTTCCGCCCGGGTCGTCACATCGGCGCCATATAACTCCTGAATCACCATGATGTCATTCAACATGGGGGTCTGGGCGGAATGCCCCAACCAATTGCCCCAGGCAACCTGGCCTTCACCATCGTTCATGCCGGGACCGTAGTACGACATGATCGACAGAAGATCGCTATCCTGATAGGACGACGGGCCATCATTGTCTTCGCCGTTGTAATCCCCCATATGATTCAGACCCAGGGCATGACCGACTTCGTGGACAAAGGTGATGAAACTGTCTTCCCCGACCTTAGGTGCCTGAAGATTTTCGTACTTAGATGAAAACCAGACGCTGCCGCCATCCTTCGGATAAAGGGCAAAAGCGTAGCCGTCTGTATTGGATGTATTGCTGACTGCAATATTGGCGGCCTGCACAGACCCCTGCATGATATGGGGCGCAATCAAGTCATCCCAAAGCATCATGCTTAAGTTGACCAGGGGCAACTGGGCGGCATTGATCGGCGAAAACCCAGCTGCTTCGTCGGCAAGATCCGGCCCGAATTGGCTGGCCAATTGTGGAAACGCATAGGTAATGACCTGATTGTTCCAAGTGCTGCCAGAGTTCATCTGATTGAAGACCTGCTGGTCAGTCCATTGCGGGAGGGCCATATCTGTGCTCCTTTGGCAAATATATAACGTTGTTGTCATTGCGGTTATTAGACGCTAATTCTACAGGCAAACATTATCTTCAGGCGGGGAAAACCTTGCTGCATGACGCGACCCCGATGGTCTGCAGGATAGCGCAGAAACATCATGCACTAGCACCCGTTTCAGCGGCTTTGTCGCGCGCGCTGGCTGCCAGCGTTTTTTCCAGCAACACCGTATACAAGGGCCGCCCTCCCAGGTACTGGGCCACTATCGTCGCCCCCAGGCAGGTAATAATCATGGGCAGGATCAGTTGATAGTTATCGGTCATCTCCAACACCAGCAAAATCCCCGTAATGGGCGCACGCACGGTAGCTGCAAATAAGGCCCCCATCCCGGCAATCCCAAAGGCACCGACTTCAAGACCATAGCCGGGAAACCAATCCAGCGCCACGTAACCGAATGCCCCGCCAAACAAAGTGCCCAGCGCCAACAAGGGCGAGAAAATACCGCCAGGCGCACGCGAACTGAAGCTGAGCGTCGAGGTAAAAAACCGCAGCACAAAAAACAAAGCCAGCATGGGCAAGGCCACACCACCCGCCATGGTCTGATGGATCACATCGTAGCCTTCACCAACAATGGCCGGCATATACAGGCCCACCACACCAAAGACCCCGCCAAGCAGTCCGCCAGTCAGGACAAACCGCAAGCATTTACCCTGGTAAAAACGCTGGAAAACATCCTGCAAGAACAGCAGGCAGCGATTGAATGCAATCCCTGCCACCCCTATGCACAAGCCCAGCACCAGATACAGCCATAAAGTCTTCAGCGGCGCCGTGGAAAACTGCCCCACCTGCAAAATTGCAGCCTGGCCATTTAGCAAACGCATCATGATCGTGGCGCAGACCGACCCCAGCACCACGGCTTTAATGGAGATCAGATTATATTTGAACTGCGGGCGCATTTCCTCGATGACAAACAAAATCCCGGCCAGGGGCGCATTGAACGCCGCTGCCAGCCCGCCTGCCGCCCCAGCCAGCAACAAGATATGCCGCGAATCACCATCGTGAACCTTGAATTTCTCGGTGATCATCTGCCCCAGGTTCGCGCCCATTTGAATCGTAGGGCCCTCCCGCCCCAGCACCAAGCCGGACCCCAGAGAACCCAGGCCACCGATGAATTTCACCGGCAGCACACGACGCCACCGCGTGGGACGCAAATCCTGCACAGCCCCCTCGATCTCTGGCACACCCGAACCACTGGTCTCTGGCGCAAAACGATGCACAAGATAATAGGCCAGCATGGCCAGCAGGGCCGACAGCGCAAACAAAGCCGGAATCAGCAACCAACTGCCGCTCAGATGCTGAGTAATGAAAGCAGGCCTGGCACTGAAAATCCAAGCCGTCCCACGCTGGAACAAGGCTCCCACCAGCCCGGCTAAAGTCCCCACTAGCGCCGCCAGCAGCAAAATCCTCAACGAAACCATCTGCGTTTCCCGTAGTTTCAGCAAATGCTGAAGACGGAAACGCTGATTTGAAGGCGAAACATGGGGGGGCTGGGGCATGAGAATCGGGCAGCGGGTGGATGGTGATGTATGTTAACTGCTGGCGTCTCGCTTGCGCTGATACTCAGGCAGTCTCCAGCAACTGCAGCCCCGTCCTGCGCACAAACTCCTCATAGCTGATCGGCGGCCCGACCTTCGTATTCTGACTATTGGTATGCCAATGCACCCATGATCGACCTGTCGTCGCATCGTAGACCAGCTTGAATAGATGCGTCGGCACGGCCACGCGCCCTGCCCCAATGGTTTGCGGCTGGCCGATATAAAGAGGCCCGGTGAACACATAGACATTGCCCCTGGCCCGCATGACGTACTTGCGCGTGTCTGCCTCGATCTGACTCCATGCTTCCCTGTTGTGCTGGGCGTCCTGCGGCACGATGTTGGCCAGGCTGAAACTCTGCGCCATCGCCTCATTAGTATGCATGTCACCGGCTGGCGCCATGTGGCCCCGGTCGTAGCCGGAACCTCGGTAGTCATCAAGCTCTGCGCGCTCGGATCGCGGCAGGCGTGCGTCCGCAAAAAACCGATCCGTTCGGCTGATGCCCTGGGCCTGCTGGAGCATCCCCCTATTCAGGCCTTGGGCAACAAATACCGACGTTTTCGTCCGACCGCTATACAGAATGGCGAAGGCATCGTAGCAAAGCTCTCGCAGCGCCGGGCCGGACGGCACGCTCGGCGGCTGCTTGCCTGGGAAGAACTGGCGGCACTGGCCAAAGCTGGTTTGAATCCGTGCGCCAGTCGCCACGACTTGCGCTGGGCTCTGTGCCGGGCTGGACAATCCGATCTCTGTCAGGATTGGACCAATCGGAATCCGATCAAGAAGCTGCGGATTGATCGCGCAACTGGCGACGACAAACGATACAGCGAAAGATACAAAAAACGCCCGACTACGGCTACGGACGCTCTTTTTGGGCTTTGTTGGGCGGCGGCGCGACTTCTTTCTACTCATGCGGTGATTGTGCACACCATTCTGCTTGGGCTAGCCTAATTCAAAGCTGGTCACGCCAAATATACGCTGCGTGGCGATGTCGGGAGAATAACGGTTATACATGCGGGCAGTACCGAACACTTCGTGCATGCCCAGGCCGGTGGCCAAGCGAATCGCTTCCTTATTCACTTCGGGCACGTCCAGATAGATCGAGCCCTGATCCGGGAGCCCGTCACATAACGCCAGCAGCAGGTGCTCTGCGATGCCTGGATGATCTGCAAATAAGGGGCCGACCTTCCACCCTTCGCGGCATTGACGAATGGCTCCGTAGCCACGTATCGCTTCGTTTTCTTGCCACACTAGCGTGACTGAATCAGGCTGCTGCGTCCAGGCTTCTAGAAAATCCGGGCGCGGTACTGAAAAACACAGCCGATCATAGCTTGTCAGCGTATCCATGCGGACCTGATCGACAGGAACGATGCAAGGCGTTGTTGTTGGTCCAGCAGGTACACGCTTATTCCAGACATAGCGGATATTGCTGTACGCCAGATTGAATCCGGATTTTCGATAATTGTCTTGCTGATCCTTGACGCCATCCAGACCGATATTTCGTGTGCCGAATTGTTCAAGTGCGCGATCCCACAGGGGCAGACCATAGCCGCGCCCACGGCATTCAGGGACGACGATATAGAAACCCAGAAAACCGAACCCTTTGCCGTAATGCAAGCCCGAGCCATCAAGCACGCACCAAGCCTCAAAGCCTAGCTGCGGCTTCCAAATGCCTTGGCAATCTTCTGGTCGGTCTTGTACTGACTCAGCGCATACACAGCCCAAATAGCCGCAGGCACCCAACCGATAAGCGTAATTTGCAAGATCAGACAAAAGATACCGGCGAACGGCCGTCCGATTGTGAAAAACGTAAGCCAAGGTAGCAACAGCGCAATAAGAAGTCGCATGGTGATTCCAGAAAATTTAACAAGGAAATTTTACCTTAGATGCTTTCACGGGGTGGCTGATACCGCCCCGCCAATGGCCACTCCTACCGTAATGTCGACGGTATTTTGTTTTATCTTGATCGAACCGGTTCTTGACCTCCATACCGCCATCAGCCGCTGCAGGCGGCAAGGTATGCTTCCGATTGGATTGAGCATCTGCCGCCAGGCATGATGATGTCCTGTAAACGCTCCATTTTTCCCATGATTGTTCGCGCCCGCTCTGTGGGGCATCGTATCGGTTCTGCAAGCAAACAGGAGAACCGAGGATGTCGACGAGTCGAGGACCAGGGCAGGCCTGGTGGGAAATGCACCTTGACGCGATAGCGCGCGAGGGCATTGGCGCCACGGCCTACGCGCAGCGTGAGGGGTTGCCGGTCTCAAGCCTGTATTATTGGCGCCGGCGCCTCAAAGCCCTGGAGCGGAAGGCTCAGGTGCCCGTCAAGGCGGTGGCTGCGCCGGTTGCGCGCCAGTTTGTGCCGGTCAGCGTGGGTCCGCTCGCCGCTGTCGATCACCCTGTCGCGGCGGATCGCCATGTACTGGTGCTGGGCGCTGGCCTGCGTCTGGAGCTGCCCGGCTTGCCCAGCCCGCAGTGGCTGGCGCAGGTGCGTCAGGCGCTGACTGAGCAGGTGCATTGATGCACCCGGGAGTGGCGATTGGGCAGGTCTACTTGTGCTGCGTGCCGGTGGACTTTCGCAAGCAGATCGACGGGCTGGCCGCGCTGGTGCAAAGCGAGCTGGAACTGGATGTCTTCGGCGATACGTTATTCGTGTTCGTGAATCGCCAGCGCAACCGCATCAAGATTCTGTATTGGCATCGCAACGGCTTTTGCCTTTGGCAGAAGCGGCTGGAGAAAGAGCGCTTTGCCTGGCCCGCGCCAGGCGCGCAAGCGACCGTGACACTCACCCCCAAAGAGTTGGAGTGGCTGTTGGAAGGGTTTGATTTATGGGCGAATTATCCTCATAAAACACTGAAATATCAGTCAGTTATGTGATAATTCTGGTATAATTATGCATGTCTGATCGCCCTGCAGCCACCCCATCCTTCCCCCCTGAGCTCAGCCCCGAAATCGGCGCTGTGCCGACCTCGGTTGAAGCCTTCCAGGCGGCATTGAAAGCCGAGCGCGAAAAGACGCTGGCCGAGTTACGGGCCACGCTGCAGGCGCAGAACGAAACCCACCTTCACGCCTTGCGTTCGGCGATGCAATCCGAGTTCGAGAGGAAACTGCAAGAAGGGATTGCCGCCGGCGTCGCCACAGGGGTCGCCGAGGCGGTGCAACGCATCCTTGAGCAATGGCGCTTGGCCCGGCATCAGGTGTTCGGCCCCAGTAGCGAGTCGCACCAGGGCGAGCTGTTTAACGAAGTGGAAGCCTTGGCCGAGCAGGCCGCTGATCTCGAAGACGCACACGAGGGCGCGCCCGCGCACAACACGCCTCGCCCCAAGCGCGGTCATCGCCGCGCTTTGCCGCCCGAGCTGCCCCGCGTCGAGTTCCTGGTCGATGTCCCCGAAGCAGAACGCCAATGCGCCTGCGGCACCCCCATGGTGCGTATCGGCGAAGACGTGAGTGAACAGCTGGACATCGTGCCGATGCAAATCCGCGTGATCCGCACGGTGCGCCCGCGCTACGCCTGCCCCAAGGGCGATCAGGCACCGGTACAGCAGCCGGCACCGGCGCAGGTCCTGCCGCGCAGCAACTTCAGCGCCGGGTTCCTGGCGATGATGGCGGTGGTGAAGTATGTCGACGGCCTGCCTCTGGCGCGCTTCGAGAAGGTGATGGCCCGCCACCAGGTGGACGTCCCACGCCAGAGCATGACGCGGGCCATGATCAGGCTCGCCCAGGCCTTGCAGCCGCTGCACAATCTGGCCCGCGACACCTTGCTGGATGCGCCCGTCATCCACATGGATGAAACCACGGTTCAAGTGTTGAAAGAACCAGGGCGAAGTCCGACCTCTAAAAGTTATATGTGGGTGCAGCGCGGCGGGCCGCCGGGGCGCACGGTGGTGTTGTTTGATTACGAGGCGAGCCGTTCGGGGCAGATACCGGTACGCCTGCTCGAAGGCTGGCAGGGTTACCTGATGACCGACGGGTACGAAGGCTACGCGCCGGTGGCGCGCCTGCCCGGTGTGGAGCACCTGGCGTGCGCAGCCCATGCTCGGCGCAAGTTCGTCGAAGCCAAACGGGTCAGCCCCAAAGGCAAGAGTGCCCGCGCAGACCACGCGCTGGATCTGTTCGCCCGGCTGTATCGTATCGAGGCCAAGCTGAAAACAGCGAGCGATGCGCAGCGCTTCGAGGCGCGCCAGACCCACAGCCTGCCGATCCTGCAAAAGCTGCGTGCATGGTTGGATGAAACCCTGCCGGGGGTCACGCCCAGGAGCAAGCTGGGCGAAGCGTTGGGATATCTGCACAAGGTCTGGCCGCGCCTGATCCGCTATACCGAGTGCGGCGATTTGCCCATCGATAACAACCCCGCAGAAAACGCCATCAGGCCGTTTGTGATTGGCAGAAAAGCGTGGCTTTTTGCGGATACCCCGGCGGGTGCACACGCCAGCGCGGTACTGTATTCGCTGCTGGAAACGGCCAAGGCCAACGGGCGCGAGCCCTATGCGTGGCTGCGCTTTGTGCTGGAACACCTGCCGATGGCCCAAACAGTGGACGAAATCGAGGCGCTGTTGCCGTGGAATACTCATGACCAAGATTTAGCCATGAATCTCGCCGCCTGGGAATAATGGGGGAGATGCACCGCTTACCCCCATCCGACGAACTTCCGGGTTTCGCGTAGTAGTGCCCTGCAAAATTAGACGCTGGGGCGGCTAGTGAGACTATCGTATTTGAGTCCGATTCGAACAATGCCTTGGTGTGGGATTGGATCGCACTGCCAGAACTACCGGCGAAGAAATGGAATTTTGCAGTAGTCGTGCCGTAACCGTTTGCACCCCACACAAAGCGTCCGGTTGCGCGATCATAGTAAAAATCTTTAGCATCGGAAGGGGCAGACCAATAATAAACCTCATTCTTCCCGTTTCCTGCGAAAGTTGTTGTTCCGCCGGCGCTATCCCAAGTACTGAATGTGTCGCAGCGAATTGCAATAAAGTTGTTGGAAAAATCGCTGTAATCACTGGCTACACGCGATCCATTCCAGACGTGCAAGCCGACAATCATGTTATTTGTGAAGTCTGAGTAATCAACATGCCCAGTGCTTGAATCCCGAACCTCAACGCCGATTTCGGTATTTCCTGAAAATGAAACCCTGCTTGCAGCAGACTGGTATCCGATGGACGCCATGCTATTAGCATATACGCGGATGCCTTTTCTGTTGGCGGTGAACTTCCCGCCCGTCACGTACAGCTTTGTGCTGTTGTTTACGTTAATACCTGCCCACGCACAATTATCCGCATGAACATTTACCGCCCACAGATTGCTGTGATAGTCAATCTGGAGGCCCGAAGAGCCTGTGCCAGCAGTCCAATTCTGAAACTTGATATCTTGTACTTTCAGGAGCATGTATTGCTGAAAATACAGTCCAGCAAGTAGGGGGCTTGTAGTACCGTCAATAATTGCGACGGGGATATTGGGGGAACCCCCCACGTCAGGGCCAGCCACGACGATTCTGTTGCGACTACGCACGCCGATACCCGCGCGCGCAAATCGTTGTGTATCGCAGCGTCGGCGGCGCGTGCCAGCGCGTCGGGCGTTGCCAAATCGCCGTGGCGTTCCAGCATACGCAAGTCGGTCAATGCTTCGATTTCAACGTCAGGCGGCTGGGCGCGGGCCAGTGACTGTACTAGTTCGTCGCCCGACGAGAAGCCGAATAATTCGGCCACCAAATCAGGGTGTAGGCCGTTGTTCACGACCATGCGGTTTGCTTCCAGGGCTTTCCAGATGGCGCCGTCGGCGTTGCCGTACATGTCGCGCAATTCGGGACGCGATAAGCGCCCGGCGACCATGCTTTCAAGGTTCAGGCCTTCGCCGGCCCTTTCTTCGTATTGTGCCGCATCATAATCAAATTGATTAGAGTAGGTAGGGGACCCGCCCAGTTCATCGAAGAACTTCCATTCAAATTCGTTGGGGTCCCAGTTCGGATTCTGATGGCCGGTATCCAGATACCCGTATTCACCCAGCGCTTCACGCATGGCGTCCAGGCTCAAACCGTCGGTCTTACGCAGTACGGGCTTACCGAACACCGGCTGCGCGATTTTCTCTTTCAGGTCAATGCCCCATTCGCTTTGTGCCTGTTCGCGCTGAATACCACCCAGCTTGGCGATGGCAACGAAAAGCGAATCCTGCGACGGATCAACAACATCGGGGTCAGACTTGGGCCGGGCCTGCGATCGTACGCGGTCGTCAGCCGACACCTTGCCGGTTAGAAACTGCCAGGCGCGATACACCGGCTGGCTCATAATCTCGCGCCGCACCTCGATGCGCTCACGGGCCTGCAGCGCTTCGGCTTCCTTTTGCAGTCGCTTTAGAGCTCGCGACTTGGCGTTGCTCAACCACTTCATATCGCGCAAGCCGCGTTCAGATAGTTGGGCTTGGGCGTCGGCGGTGGCATCCTGCCCTAACGCTTGGTACGCGGCGAACTCGTCGGGCGACATGCCGGCCTGCTGTGCCGATTCGAACAGAGGCAGCATGCTGCGCCCATACTCGGCCGCTTTGATTTGGTCGTCGGTGGCCAGCATGCGATCCATGACGTCGCGCACTTCGTCGGACAGTTCGACGTTAAGGGCCCGCAACTGCTTGTAGACGTTCACCAGCCACGCGCGGAACCGCTGAAACACGCCTTGCATTTCAATGCTGGGCGCATTGCCCTCGAACAAATATGCCTCAAAGCCCCGCGCGAACTGTTCGTGGTAGCTGCGCTTTTCCTCAAAGTCCAAGTTGTACCAGGTCGAAAGGTCGGACACGCCGAACCATTGCAACAGCGCGTTGGCGTCGGCCACAATCTGCTGTTCGGCTTCGTACAAAGTAAAGCCCGTGGCTTCGTGCGAAAGCTGGGCGGCCATGTCCAGTTGCACTTCCAGAAAGAAGTGGCCGGACTCATGCAGGAACGTGGATAGATCAGCCGCTTTCAACAGGCCGATGGTGTTGGTGTCAGGACTGAAAAAGCCGCGCGCGCCCTGGTTCAGAATGTTGGGGTCGTTTGGGTCGAAAGTGCCACGGTTACCCAGCTACTGCGTTCTTCCTTTAGCTGACCCCACCTGGACAAAGACCCGCAGACGATACGTGACTGGAACGAGGGGAAGATACCCGTTCTATTCGCCCACCCGGCCAGTGCCGGCCACGGTCTGAACCTGCAGGACGGCGGCAACATTTTGGTCTTCTTTTCACACTGGTGGGATTTGGAACAGTTCCAGCAGATCGTCGAACGCATCGGCCCCACGCGCCAGAAGCAGGCCGGGCACGACCGTCCCGTATTCATTTACCACATCGTCGCCGAAGACACGGTAGACGAAATTGTTATGGCACGGCGCGAATCCAAGCGCGAAGTGCAAGACCTGTTGCTCGAAGCAATGAAAAGGAGGAAAACCCTATGAACCACGATGCTGTTTGCGTTCAGCTTTGCCGCAGTGCCGGCCTTTCTGACGACAAGATCGTCGCCTTGCTTACCCGGCTTGCCGGTATCAGCGCAGGCACTACCAGTGACGGGAGCACCGCCAGCTATTACGAACTGCCACAGGGCGCCACAGAACTGCAACACCTGATCAGCCACCGCAACATGAACGCGCAGGTCGGGGAAATATTCCGGGCCTGCTATCGCTACGGGATAGTGGCCCACAGCCCCAGGCCCGCGACATTAAGAAGATCATCTTCTATGCAAAAGCCGAACTCGAGCGTTTAGAAAAAGGAGCAAACCATGGCTGACGATATCGACTTGGCGCAAGCCTGCGAAGAACTCGACCGTGAAGCGGCCATTGCTGCCCGACCTTCGCCCAAGCTGGCGCCCGGCGTGCCGGGCGACTGCGAATACTGCGGCGAATGGTTCAGCCGACTGGTGGGCGGCGCGTGCGGCTTCTGCCGTGACCGGTACAAATTGCCTTAACAGGAGCGTAAGCTATGACTATCGACGACACGTTCCTGACGCCGCAAGAGCTTGTCAGCCTGACCAACCGGACGCGCTGCGACGCCCAGGTACGTGCGCTGCGCTTTATGGGCATTGAACACAAGGTTCGCGCCGATAATTCCGTGGCGGTACTGCGTGAGCATGTGCGTCAGGTGTTCGGCGCCGTACCGGGCTCGACCCGGCGCGCCAAGAAAGTCGAGCCAGATTGGAGCGCAATCTAATGGCCGCGAGAAAACGAAATCCAGAAAACCGGGGCCTACCCGACCGTTGGCGGTTCACCCACAACGCGTACTACTACCAAGTGCCGCCGGGTCTGGAATCCAAGTGGGATGGAAAGCAGACCTTTCGCCTGGGCAAGACACTGCCCGAAGCGTACAAGACCTGGGCCGCCCGACTGGAAAACCAGATCAACGTTCGCACCGTCGGCGAATTGCTCGACCGGTACGCGCTGGAAGTCGTGCCGACTAAAGCGGTCAGCACCCACGAACAGCAAGCCATATGGATACGCCAGCTTCGCGCGGTGTTTGGCGAACTGCCCCTGACAGATATAAAGCCGGCGCTGGTGTACCGCTACGTGGATCAGCGCAGCAAGAAGAAAACCGAAACTGTCACGGACGAAAAAACCGGCAAGGAGCGCAAGCGCGTTACGGGCGGGCCAACTACTGCGCTGCGGGAAAAAGAAGTGTTGTCGCACGCCTTCACCAAGGCCGTAGCCTGGGGGTACCTCGACCAGCACCCATTCAAAGGCGAAATGGAACTGGAAGGCACCGGACACCGCGACCGCTACGTCGAAGACTGGGAAGTGGTCGAAGCGCTGGCCATGCCGTCGCGCCGCAAGAAAGGCAGCGTGCTGGCCATCCAGGCGTACATACGCATCAAGCTGATGACCGGCATGGCCCGTTCCGACTTGTTGCGCTTGGAACTGGGCAAGCACATAAAAGACGACGGCATCCACGTGCAGCGGCACAAGACTGCAGGCAGCAGCGGCAAGCGCACCGTGTACAAATGGACGCCCGAACTACGGGCGGCGTACGACATGGCGGTGTCAGTCAGGCCGGCGCTGTCGCCGTTCTTATTTTGTAACAGGTACGGCCAAGGGTATATTGACGAGGAAACCGGAAAGGTTCACGGCTGGAAAAGCATGTGGCAGCGTTTCATAGAGCGCGTTTTGTCCGAAACCAAGGTGTCGGAGTCGTTCACCGAACACGACCTACGGGCCAAGTGCGCATCGGACGCCAAGACGCTGGAACACGCCAGGGCGCTTTTGGCCCACGCGGACGCCCGCACCACAGACGCGATCTACCGACGCCGGCCGGAAGAAGTCACACCACTGAAGGGGATAGGTTAATGGAACAGCACCGTAAAGACAGATTGAAATGGGAGTTGCGCCAAGCAGTGCGCAACGTGCGCAATAATTGGAAGCTTTATCTGCTGCTTTTGGCGTCGATTCTGATCACAGGCGGCCCGTTTTTCCCAGCATTCCCGTTAGCATGAGCCGGTTTTCTATAGTACAAAGCCGTTTCAATAGTACAAACCAAAAGGGGGTTCCTCTCGGAACCCCCGCATTCT